>NZ_JBFRCU010000017.1:0-95351 GCF_052113205.1 Inquilinus sp. YAF38
GTTCTGACGTTCTGACCTTGCCGCTGCCGACCGAGCTGACGCTGGGATCCTCGCGCATCGTGCTGCGCAGCCCAGTCGAGGCGACCGTCGGCGGCACGCGCCTCCGCGCCGTCACCGTGACCATCGCGCTGCTGGTGATCCTCGGCGGCCTGTCCGGGATCGCACTGTCGTCCGGCGGGTCGGGCTCCGACGCGCCGGCGGCCGGCCAGGCCGGGACGATCGAGGCCGTCAAGCCAGTGGTGCAGACCGCGGCGCTGGCGCCGGTCGTGCCGCGGCAGCAGACGCCGCAGGAGGCGCTGCAGGACCGCATCGACGCAGCCCGTCTCGAAGGCGTGACCCTCTCGGCGAAGGGCAGCCGCATCGTCGCCGCGGGCCGGCTGTCGGCCGCCGACATGGCGCAGTGGCGCGAGATCCAGGCCTGGTTCGACCGCACCTTCGCCGCCTCGGCCCTGTTGTCGTCGGAAGTGGCGACCGGGGCGGGCAGCGGCGCGCCGGAGATCGTGATCCAGGCGGTCTGGACCGGCGACAACCCCTATCTGATCACCCACACCGGCTCGAAATATTTCGAGGGAGCGGATCTCGGCGGCGGCTGGTCGGTCGACAAGATCCGGGCCGACGCCGTCACCCTGCGCAGCCGGGCTGGGCAGACCTTCGTGATGGCCCTGACCGACCCCGCCAAGCCTTAGGGTCGCCGGGGAAGGGGGAAGCGAGATGACGACGATCCAGTCCCGCACCGAGCCGCTCGACGGCGTCCGGGCCGGCCAGCAGCCCGACGGCATCGTCGGGCGCCCGGTCAACCCCGCCGGGGCGCCGGTGCCGCGCCGGGCCGGGCTCGCGCGCGGCCGGCGCGACCGGACCTCGCGGCTGCGCGAGGAGCTGCTGGACTATATCCGCCCGGCCACGGCCGGAGCGATCCATGCCACCCCCGGCGGCCAGGCCGAGACCCTGGCCGACATCCTGGACCTGTTGCAGGCGGAAGCGGCGGAGGACCGTCTGGCCCGCTGGGGCAGCGCCGTGCTGCTGCAGGAGCTGCGCAAGCACGACATGCTGCGCGCCCGGCTGAACGACCTGATCGGCGGGTGATGCGGATGACGCAAGCCCAGCGCGACACGCTGCACCGCCTCGTCTTCGACTATCTGCGGCACGGCCAGAACCGGCGGGCGCTGGCGCTGGCGATGCTGCTGGCCTCACGCGACGACGAGGCCGATCCGGCGGCGCTGCGCGCGCTGGCAGTCGCCCTGCTGGCGGTCGGCCGCCCGGCCCAGGCGATCGAAGTCCTCGACCGGCTCGACCGGGAGGAGCCGCCGGCCGCGGCGCGTCACCTGCTGCGCAGCCGGGCGCTGCACCAGCTCGGCGAGATCGAGGCGGCACGGCGTGCCTTCCGCGACTATCTCGATGCTCCCGACCGGCAGCAGGTGGCGGCATGACGGGCGTGACGACTCCGCGGGCGAACCGCTGGCAATCGGCCCTGACTGCCGCCGCGGGGCGGCAGGATCTGATGATCGTGGCCCTGCTGGTCGCGACCATCCTGCTGATGATCCTGCCGCTGCCGACGCTGCTGGTCGACGCGCTGATCGCCTGCAACATCACCTTCGCGGTCCTGCTGCTGATGGTGGCGGTCTATCTGCGCAGCCCGCTCGAGCTGTCGGTGCTGCCTTCGGTGATCCTGATCGCCACGGTGTTCCGGCTGGCGCTGTCGATCGGGGTCACCCGCCTGATCCTGATGGATGCCGACGCCGGGGCGATCATCCAGACCTTCGGCGAGTTCGTCATCGGCGGCAGCCTGGCGATCGGCCTGGTGATCTTCCTGATCATCACCGTCGTCCAGTTCGTGGTGGTGGTGAAGGGCGCCGAGCGCGTGGCCGAGGTCGCGGCCCGCTTCACCCTGGACGCCCTGCCCGGCAAGCAGATGAGCATCGACGGCGAGCTGCGCTCGGGCGACATCGACTTGGCCGAGGCGACCCGCCGGCGGCAGACGCTGGAGAAGGAAAGCCAGCTGTTCGGTGCCATGGACGGCGCCATGAAGTTCGTGAAGGGCGACGCCATCGCCGGCCTCCTAATCGTTGCGGTCAACCTGATCGGCGGCCTTGCCGTCGGCATGCTGCAGCACGGCATGTCGCTGGGGCAGGCGATGCATGTCTATTCGCTGCTGACCATCGGTGACGGGCTGGTGTCGCAGATCCCGGCGCTGTTCGTCGCCATCACCTCCGGCACCATCGTCACCCGCGTCACCACGGCGGAGAGCAGCAATCTCGGCGCCGACATCGCCCGCCAGATCGGCTCCAACAACACGGCGCTGCTGATGGCGGCGGGCGTGGTCGCGCTGCTCGGCTTCATCCCGGGCTTCCCGACCCTGATCTTCCTCGCCATCGCCGCGACCATGGCCGGTGTCGTGCTGCTGCGCCGGCGCCGCACGCTGCGCGCTGCTGGGACCGCGGCTCAGGAGGAGGCTACCGCCTCCGAAGCCGCGGCGGCGGATGAGACCGTGACGCTGCATTTCGGTGCCGATCTGGCGGCCGGGCTGGGCCGCGCCAAGGCCGAGCGGCTGGCGCAGGACGTGGCGGAGGAACTGGGGCAGGCGCTGGGCGTGCCGTTCCCGGCTGGCCGGGTCGGGCCCGGCGGGGCGCTGCCGGCGGACGGCTTCCGCATCGACATCGACGGGGTGCCGGTCGAGGCCGGAACCGCCCGCTGGGGCCGGATTCTGCTGCGCGACGACCCGATGCATCTCGACCTCCTCGGCCTCACCGCCGAGACCGGCGAGGGCCCCGGCGGTGCGGTCCAGCACTGGATCGACGCCAAGCACGAGCCGGCGTTGGCCGAGGCCGGCATCGGCCATGCCACGGTGGAGGAGATCGTGGCCGAGACGCTGACCCGGGCGCTGCGCCGCTATGCCCCGCACTTCCTCGGCATCCAGGAGACCCAGGCCTTCCTCAAGGGCATCGAGGCGACGCGCGGCGACCTGGTGCGCGAGGCGCAGCGCCACCTCTCGGTCAACCAGGTCGCGGACGTGTTCCGCCGGCTGCTCGAGGAGGGCATCTCGCTGCGCAACCATCGGCTGGTGCTGGAGACGCTGACCGAGTGGGGGCCGAAGGAGCAGGACGTGATCCTGCTGGCCGAATATGTCCGCGGCGGGCTGAAGCGGCAGATCTGCCATGCCCATGCCGACGAGCGGAAGGTGATCCACGCACTGATCCTGGACCGCAGCGCCGAGGAGGCGCTGCGCCAGTCGATCCGGCAGACCACGGTCGGCGCCTATCTCGCTTTGCCCGAGGGCCAGGCCGAGGAGCTGGTTGATACCGTTCGCGGCCATCTCGGCCGGGTTGTCGCCGGCGGCCGGCCGCCGGTGATCCTGACCGCGCTCGACACCCGCCGCTTCCTGCGCCAGGCCCTGGCCCGCAACCATGTCGAGGCGTCGGTGCTGTCCTATGCCGAGATCGCGTCGGACTACACGGTGCAGCCGGTGGCGGTGGTTCGGCTGACCGGCCGCCGGGTCCGCCAGGATGCCGAGGCCGGGCTCGACCGGGCCGCGGCGGAGTGAGGGGGAAGATGGACCAGTCACGATCCCTGGCCCGGCTGCGCCGCGCACTCGCCGCCACGGCTGTCCTGGCTGCAGCCCTTGCCGCCGGCGTTCCGCTCGCGCAGGCCCAGGCCGAGCCGTCGGGCATGACGGTGCAGCCGCTGCCGCCGCAAGCCCAATTGCCGCCAGTGCCCGGCGCGACCGTGACGCCGACCGAGGACGTCACGGCCATGCGCGCGCCGGCCACGGCGCCGAAGATCGTTACCCTGCCACCGGGCGCGCCGGCCGACCCGCCGTCGCAGGCGACGCCGGCGATGCAGCCGCCGCCCTCGCTCCAGCCGGGCCAGCCGACGATGCAGGTCTCGCCGGCGCCGCCGCGGCAGCAGCAGGCCCAGCCGGCGTTGACGCCCAGCCGCTCGCTGATCGACATGAAGGTCGGGCAGGGCAACCTGCTGACCTTCGCCCTGCCGGTGCAGACGGTGCTGGTGGCCAATCCGAACGTGCTCGATGTCGAGATGGTGTCCGCCCGCTCGGCCTATATCTACGGCGTGTCCTCCGGCACCACCAACCTGTTCGCGCTCAGCAGCGCCGACCAGGTGGTGGCAGCGGCGAATGTCCGGGTCAGCCAGGACGAGACGGCGGCGCAGCGCGAGATGATGCGGGTGGCCCCGGCCGCCGGCGGCCAGATGGGCTACATCCAGGACCGGCCGGTGACCACCGGCACGGTGGCCGATCTCGGCAGCGCCATGAAGCTCGACGCCCTGGCCCAGCAGCTCGGCACCAATTCCGGCGGGGCGATGAACCTGAACACGGTGCGCGGCTCGCAGCAGGTCGGCATCCGCGTCCGCTTCGCCGAGGTCCAGCGCAACGCGGTGGAGAATCTCGGCGTCAACTGGCAGGCGATGTTCGACATCGGCAAGTTCAACATCGGCCTGGTCAGCGGCGGCTTCGCCGGGGTTGGTGGAGCCGGCACCGCCACCGCCGGTTACCACAGCGGCGGCAACAACGTGGATGCGGTGATCGACGCGCTGCAGCGCGAGGGTCTGGTCAGCATCCTGGCCGAGCCGACCCTGACCGCCGTCAGCGGCGAGACCGCGAACTTCCTGGCCGGCGGCGAATTCCCGATCCCGGTGCCGCAGGGCAACGACACGGTGACGATCGAATACAAGCAGTTCGGCGTGTCGCTGTCCTTCGTCCCGACCGTGCTGCCGGGCGACCGCATCGCCATGCGGGTGAAGCCGGAGGTCAGCGAGCTCAGCGACGACGCGAGGGTCGAGAGTGACGGCGTCTCGGTGCCGTCGCTGATCATTCGCCGGGCCGAGACCACGATCGAGCTGGCCTCGGGCCAGACCTTCGCGCTGGCCGGCATGTTCCAGCGCAACATGTCGAATTCCGCCGACAAGATCCCGGTGCTCGGCGACGTGCCGATCCTCGGCAAGCTGTTCCAGTCGAGCCGGTACAAGCGCAACGAGACCGAGCTGGTGATCCTGATCACCCCGTACCTGATGCAGCCGGCGGACACGCCGAAGGCGGTGGCGGTGCCCGCACAGCGCACCGAGCCGACCGTGCGGCGGGTGCGCCAATCCCCCTCCATGACCGGCGGCAGCGCCGGCTTCGTGCTCGAATAGGACGTGCCATGAGGTTCCCGATCCAGCATCTCGCGGCTATCGCCCTGGCCGGTGTCCTGGCTGCCTGCGACCACAAGATTCCGGACTGGCCCGAGGACGGCTACACCAGCCTGTCGACGCCGGTGGCCCATCCCGTGCTGTTCGCGCCACAGACGTCGAGCCTTAGCCCGACCGAGCGCGCCCGGTTGGTCGAGTTCGTCCGCGGCGCCGGGCTGACGCCGGGCTCGTCGGTCACCGTTGCCGCCGGCGGCCCGAAGGCGGCGGCGCGGCAGCAGGCGGTCGCGGAGGTGGTGCGCAGCGCCGGACCCTATAGCGTCTCGCTGGTCAATGATCCGTCCGCCACCTCCGACACCGTGCAGGTGGCGGCGGCGGGGCAGGCGGTGCTGTGGCCGAAGCGCTGCATGACCCCCGATGGCTCGCTGCCGGAGGATCTCCCGCTGGGCTGCGCCAGCGACCTCAACCTGGCGCAGCAGGTCGAGCGCAAGAGCGACCTGTTCCAGGGCCGCCAGATGGGGCCTGCCTTCGCCAACCCCTCGGTCCGCGCGGCCGAACGCTATCTGCAGCTTGGTGGCGACGACAGGACAGAAAGTGGAACCGACTCCCGGGCCGACCATGGCCAGGCGGGCGTGGTCCTGCCGCCGGCCGCGGCCGGGTCCGGCACCACCGACATCTCCGGCGCCGCCCAGTAGCTGGGGGAGGCGCCATCGGTGCTGCGGCTCAGCCGATAGTGCCGATCGCCTGGGCCCGCCGCACCGGGTCCTTCATGCCGCTGATCCGGCGCGCCGCGTTGACGAGATTGCGTGCGTCCTTCGCCGGCAGGACCGCCTCGGCGACCTTGCGCGCCTCCTGGGTCTTGCCGTCCATCGCCAGGACCAGCGCCAGGTTGCGCTGCTGCACCGCGGTTGCGTCGGGCGCCGCCGCGGCCTCGCGCATCACCCGCACCGCCTCGCCGGTGTTGCCGGCCAGGGCGTAGGACAAGGCGAGGTTGGTCTTCAGGCTGACATTGGCGGGCGCCTTGAGCAGCGCCTTCTGATACAGCCCCTGCGCCTCCTGCGGCCGGCCCAGCAGGGCCAGGGCAGTGCCTTTGGCCAGCACGGTCGAGGCGTCGTCCGGTTTGCGGGCCAGCGCCTGGTCCAGCACTGCGATCGCTTCCTGCGGCTTGCCCTGGGCCAGTTGCACCTTGCCCAGGCCGCGCAGCGCGTCGGCGTTGGTCGGCTCGACCGCCAGGGCGGCGTGATAGTAGCTGGCGGCCCGCACCGGGTCGCCGCCCTGCAGCGTCGCATCGCCCAGCTTGATCATCGGCTGCGGATTGTCGGGGTCCTCGGTCGCGGCCCGCTGGTAGAAGGTGATCGCGGTGTCCGGGTCGCCGGCCGCGCGGATGCTGTCGCCCATCCGCAGCAGCGAGGTCGTCTGCGATTCGCCGCAACCCGCGACGATTAGGGCGAGGCCGAAGACGGCGGTGGCTCGGGTGAACGGGAACGGCATGGCGGCGGGCTCTCCCCTTGAAACAGCGAGTCCGGGGCGCCTCTGGCGGGCGCGCCTGCGCGGTCACGCATGGCTGGAACATGGATAGAACGATCGCGCGGTCGCGTCGACCCCGCGATTGGGACTCTTGTCTCGGATCGCGGCGAGGTCAGCCCTGCCAGGTGCGCAGATTGCCGGAATCGATATGGGTGAAACCGGGGTATTGGCCGACGCCGCCGATCTGCAGTGCCAGGGCGCAGCCGACGAGCTGGCTGGGCGGCACCTTCTCGAAGGTCAGGTCGATAGCCCGGCCCGCCATGTGCAGGGAGTTTCGGGCCGTGCCCTCGAGCGACGAGTTGGTCTTCAGCGTGCGATAGCCGGAATTGACCGTCGCCTTGCCGCTGAAGCCGGCCCGCTGGGTCACGGCGCGGATCACCGCCAGCGCCCAGAACAGCCGCGGGTCCATCTGCACGCTGACATGCTGCCGCCAGTCGCGCAGGAACCAGTCGAGCTTCTGCAGCTCCGCCACGTCATAGCCGGCGGCGCCATAGAACCGGCCGGAATAGCTCTCGCCGGTGTGGGCGTGGCCGAGCTCGAGATAGGGCTCGACCCGGTTGTGCACCTCGTCCAGCAGCGAGCCGGGCCGCGCCGCGGGCGGCAAGGCAAAAGCAGCAGGCCCGGCCAAGGCAATGCCGCCGACCACGCCGAGCGCGGCGCGGCGGGTCAGAGTCGGGCCCAGGGGCCGGGAGGGTATGGACGCACTCATACGAAAAAGAGCCTCGGCAGGCAGCGAAACCCAGCGCGACGTCTATATCATGTCGCAGGACTGGGGACGGATTGCAATCGCGTCGGCGTGCGGAGATGCATCGCCGGTTCGACGCCGCGGCATGGCCAGACCGTTGCCATGCTTTCGGCTTGATGGTTTAGAAGCCTTGAGAGGGGCGCCTCCGGGACAGGCGCGAAGACGGCAGATCCAGGATGAGCCACGATACCCTGATCCATCGCATCGTCCGGCCGGCGGTCCGGCGGATCGCACCGACCGGGATCACCCCGAACCAGATTACAACCGTTCGGCTGGGCGCCGGCATTGCAGCCGCGGTGGGCTTCGCCTGCGGCGGGGTCTGGGCCGATCTCGGTGGTGTCGTGTTCCTGCTGTCGATGCTGTTCGACCGCGCCGATGGCGAGCTGGCCCGCCAGACCGGGCAGATGAGCCCGGAGGGCCACCGCTACGACCTGTGCGTCGACTGCCTATGCGACGCGATCGCCTTGGTCGGTGTCGGCATCGGGCTGGCCGTGGCCGGCGGTCTCGGCTTCGCCCCGGTTCTGCTCGCCGCCGCCGCCGGCATCGGCATCGGCGTGCTGTTCTGGCAGCTCAACGTGACCAAGGTGGTCGAGTTGTCGTGCTACGCCTTGCGCCATCGCGGTGTGGTGGTCGACCCCGACGACGCGCTGGCCCTGGTGCCGGTCTTCGTCTGGCTCGGACTGGCCTGGCCGATGCTGATCGCGGCCGCGGTGATTACACCGCTTGGCGCGCTCTGGCTCGGGGTGCTGGCGCGCCGGCCGAAGCCGGCGGTTCAGAAGTAGCGCAGCCGGACGCTGATCAGCGCCTCACGCGGGCCGACGGTGAAGGACGCATCCTTGAAATCCGGCGGCGCGAAGAAATAGGAAGGGTTGCGCGAGAAGGCGACGCCTTCCTCCGGCACGCCCAGCAAGGTGCGGTCGATCTCGCGGTTGTTGTTGACGTCCTGGTAGCCCTGCGCCGCGTAGACGCCGGGGACGACGTTCTGAATGACCACGGTCGCCTGGGGCACGGCGGCGGGCGCGGTGCCGCTGTAGGGGCAGTCGTCCTTCAGGAACTGAGCCTGCGGGCACAGCGACATCCGGATCGTGCCCTTGGCTTCCTTGATGTTGGTGACGACRATCTCGACCGTCGCAGCCGATGCCATGGTGGTGCCCAGGGCGAGCCAGGCGAAGGCGAGGAGGGCGGCAGGGATCTTCATCGGCGCATCTCCGACAACGCTTCCTCGATGGCAACGAGCAGAGTCTGGAAATCGTTGCGGTCGAGGGCCCCGATGCAGCCGATGCGGAAGCTGTCGGCCCGGGTCAGCTTCCCTGGATAGATCAGGAAGCCGCGCGCCGCCAGCGCCTCATAGAAGGGCTCGAAGGCGAAGCGCGGGTCGTCCAGCGGGTGGAAGGTGGCGATGATCGGCGCCTGCACCGCGGGGTCGAGGAACAGGTGGAAGCCCAGCCGGGCCATGCCGTCGGCCAGCGTGTCGAAATTGTCCTGGTAGCGGCGCAGCCGGGCGGCGGGGCCGCCTTCGGCCTCCAGCAGGCGCAGCGCCTCGACCAGCGCGGCCACCACCTGGACCGGCGGGGTGAAGCGCCACTGGCCGTTGCCTTCGAAGCCGCGCCACTGGTCGTGCAGGTCGAGGCTGATCGACGGGCTGTTGCCCTTCGCCGCCACGATCGCCTGCCGCTCGACCAAAGCGAAGCTGAGGCCGGGCACGCCTTCCAGCCCCTTGTTGCTGGAGGCCAGCACCGCCGCGGCCGGCGTGGCCGAAAGATCGATCGGCAGCGCGCCGAAGCTGCTCATCGCATCCAGGATCAGCGCCCGGCCATGCCTGGCGGCAACGGCGGCCACCGCCTCGAACGGGTTCAGGATGCCCGAGGTGGTCTCGCAATGGACCAGCGCGACATGGGTGATCGAAGAGTCGGCGGCCAGCGCCGCGTCGACCTGCTCCGGCTCCACCGGCCGGTCTTCGGGCCAGCGCAGGGCTTCGACCGACCGGCCCAGGCGGGTGGCGATCGCGAACATGCGCTCGCCATAGGACCCGTTGGCCAGCACCAGCAGCTTGCCCGACGGCGGCAGCAGGGTGGCGATCGCGGCCTCGACGATGAAGGTGCCGCTGCCCTGCAGCGGGATCGCGACGTGGCTGGCTGCGCCCCGGGCGATGCCCAGCAGCCGCTGCCGCAGTTCCGCCGTCAGGGCGATGAAGGCGCGGTCGCGCGAGCCCCAGTCGCGCAGCATGGCCCGGCGGGTCTCGATCCGGGTGGTCAGCGGCCCGGGGGTCAGCAGGGCCGGTTCGTCCGCGGACCAGGTCATGATGACGCCTCGGAGGCGCGGGCGCGGCGGCGCCGGGCCAGGTGCCGGCCCTCCATGGCCTGCCAGGCCATCAGCCCGGGCACGCCCAGCGCGATCTCGCGGATCCGGCGGATCAGCGCCATGGCCACGGCGCTGTGCGGCGGGATGCCCAGCAGGCCGCAGATGACGATGAAGCCGCCCTCCTGCACGCCCAGCGCGCCGGGCACCAGCACCCCGGCAATGCGGACGGCCTGGGCCAGGCTCTCGATGATCACCGCGTCGCGCAGGCTGGGCTCAAGGCCGAGCGCCCACAGCGTCGCCCAGATCTCCAGGCAGCCGAGCAGCCAGGAGACCAGGTGGTGGCCGCCGGAGATCCAGACCCGGCGGGCGTGGTCGCCATACAGCGACACGATCGAATCATGCAGGCCGGAGACCTCGCCCAGCGAGTCCCAGCCGAACCTGTCGGCCAGGCGAATCAGGGCGCGTTCCAGCACCTTGAACATGCCGAAGCGCTGGGCGCCGATGAACAGCACCACCAGCACCAGGCCGACGCTGGCGCCGGCGATGATCCAGGGCGTCATGGCGCCGTCATGGGCGCCGAGCAGCAGCAGGCCCAGGCCGAAGACGGTGAACACCACCTGGCTGGCCATCTGCGTCGTCAGGTCGACGACGATGGCGGCGCCGGACCGGTTCAGCGGCACGCCGCGCATCGCCAGCAGGCGGGCGGTGATCAGCTCGCCGCCGATCTGCGCCACCGGCAGCAGCGAGTTGATCGCCTCGCGGATCCAGCGCAGCCGGATGAAGAAGCTCAGGGGCGGCACCGGCCGCTCCGGCACCAGCACGCGCCAGCCGAGCGACGAGAACAGGAACTGCGGGAAGTGCAGGGCGATGACGGCCAGGATGCCCCAGCCGGCGCCGGCCAGCGCGGCCCAGATCTCGGCCGCGCCGGTCAGCCAGACCAGCACGACCGCGACCGCCAGGCCGACGGCGATTCCGATGCAGGCGGGCCATTTCATGATGCGGAACCGGCACCCGTTGCCGCCGGGCGCAGGCCGGCGAGGAAATCTTTGAACCGGCGGGCGACATCGGCCGGGGCGACGGTCGGCCGCCCCAGCTTGTCCATCGACCCGGGCGCGATGCGGACATGGATCAGGGCGGGCCGCGGCGCCTCGGACGCGGCGCGGAACGCGGCCTCGAAGCCGTCCAGGCTGGCGCAGGAGGCGGCGAACTGATAGCCGCAGGCCAGCGCCACTGCGGCGAAGTCGACGGAGGCGGAGACCGTCGCCTGGCCGCCGGTCGAATCATGCACACCGTTGTCGAGCAGGATGTGGATCAGGTTGCCGGGCGCCTGGGCGCCGATGGTGGCGAAGGTGCCCAGCTTCATCAGCGCGGCGCCGTCGCCGTCCAGCACCACGACCAGCGCCGGGGTGTTCAGCGCTACGCCCAGGGCCATGCCGGAGGCGCCGCCCATCGACCCGACCTGATAGATGTGCTGGGGCCGGTCGGCCAGGGTGAACAGCTCGCGCCCGGCCTTGCCGGTGGTGGCGACCACGGCGGTACGGTCGTCGGTCAGGGCCAGGAAGCGCTCCAGCACCGCGGCCCGGGTCGGGCGCGGCCCGGCTTCCGGCCAGTCGGCGCGGCGGCCGGGGCGGGGCAGGGAGGGCGGCGCCGCCTGCAGGTCCTCGTCGCGAACATCGCCCTTCTTCATAACGAAGGCATAGGGCAGCCCGGTCTCGTCCATCCGGGCGGCGGCCTGGTCCAGCGACGGGCCCAGCGCCTCGGCCGCGGCCGGGAACGGAGCCTGCGGCACCTCGATCAGCGCCAGCAGGTCCTGGGTGATGCGGCCCATCACCTCGTGCTGCGGCTCATCCGGCTGGCCGGGCTGGCCGCGCCAGGTGGTGACGAACAGCGTCGGGATGCGGAACGGCGCGTTCAGCGAGGTCAGCGGGTTGACCGCGTTGCCCAGGCCGGAGTTCTGGCACATGACGACCGTCTTGCGCCCGGCCAACCAGGCCCCGGCGGCGATCGCCACCGCCTCGCCCTCGCTGGCGGCGCCGACATAGGTCAGGGCCTTGCTCGACAGCACGCCGTTGATCAGCGGGGTCAGGAAGCTGCACGGGACCCCGGTGTAGAAGTCGTGGCCGCGCGCCTTCGCCGCTGCGATGAACTCGTCTGCGGTGATCATGCCGGTTCTTCTAGAGCGCGATCGGCCTGGAGGGAAGCGGCGCACGGACGCATGGCAGGGTCGCGCGCCGCTTCTCCGTTACGTAAAATTGCGCGCGTCGGCCAGATCGCTCAGCGTGTCGACATCCAGCCAATGGGCGGTGAAGTACTGCACCACCACCGGATGGCGCGCCGCCAGGCGGGTCAGCAGCAGCGGCAGGTCGGCCGTCTCCAGCAGCCCTTCGGCCTCGATCCGGTCGATCTCCTCGCGCAGCCATACCGAGCCCTGGGGGCTGAACCGGGCCAGGCCGATCCATTCGCCGCTGACCTCGCCGGTCGGGATCGACTCGGACATCGCCTTCAGATGCACCGGCGTGTCGTCCAGGTAGCTGCCGGAATAGGGCCGGTCGGCGGCGACCAGATCGCGCAGCGTCTTCTTCGCCTGCTTGACCGACAGGCTCATGGCGTCGACCGCCAGGACGATATCGCCCTCGCTCGACATCAGCCCGTCCAGGATATAGCGGCGGAACAGCACGTCGCCGTAAGCCACCACCGTCTCGCCCTCCAGCGCCTTGCGCGCCTGGGCCAAGGAGTAGACCTCGCCGGTCTCATCGTAGCGGTCGTTGTCGACCGTCTTGATGCCCGGCACCACCACCGCTTCCTTGCGATAGCCGCGGACCACGGTGACGTCCTTCAGGCCGCTGCCGCCCAGGGTTGAGACCAGGCGCTGCAGCAGCGACTGACCGCGCACGTCGATCATGCATTTCGGCTGGTCGCGGGTCAGCTCGTCGCCCAAATCCCCGCGCGACGCCGCCAGCACCACGGCCTTCGGCGCCGCCTTGCCCGGCAGGTAGCGCCGCTCCGCCGCCTCCAGCTCGGCATTGCCGACCAGGGCGAAGATGTCGCGGACGCTGGCGACGCGGCCCTCGACCTCGCGCAGCGACTGGTCCTCGAAGATCTGCTTGGCGGTCTCGCGCATCGCGGTGATCGAGGAGCGCAGCAGATGGTTGGCCCAGATCACCGTCGAGATGCCGGCCTGGCGGAACAGGTCGGTCGAGGTGGCGTAGTACATGGTCGGCACGATCACCACCGGCGACCGGTTGGCCCAGCGCTCGGTGAACTCGAAGATCTCGTTCGCGGTCGACTTCTTGGAATGGATCAGCACCGCGTCGGCGCCGGCGGCGTGATAGGCCTCGGCCCGGCGTAGCGCTTCCTCCATGCCGCGACCGGAGATCAGCGCCTCGATCCGGGCCACCAGCACGAAATCGTCGTCGATCTGGCTGTCCTTGCCGGCCTTGATGCGGCCGCAGAATTCCTCGATATCGGCCAGCGGCTGGGCCTCGCCGATGAAGGAATTGGTCTTCGGGAACAGCTTGTCCTCGATGCAGACCCCGGCGATCCGCCGCTCACCCAGCTTGCGCACCAGGCGGCGGACATTGTTGAAGTTGCCGTAGCCGGTGTCGCCGTCGACCAGGATCGGCAGCGTGGTCGCGTCGGCCATGTATTCCAGCACGTCCAGCACCTGGGTCCAGGACGCCTCGTTGCTGTCGCGCAGGCCCAGGCTGGCGGAGTTGGTCAGGCCCGACGCCCAGATGCCGCGAAAGCCGGCTTCCTCGACGATCTTGGCAGACAGGCCGTTATGCGCTTCCATCAGGAAGGAGAGGGTGGGAGAGAATATCTCCTCGCGCAGCGCCGCGAACACGGTCTTCGGGCGGTCGGCCTTGGCCGACGAACCGCTGCCGGACTGGCCCGCCGCGGCGGTGTCTTCCAAGGCCTTCATCGCTTCTTCACTCATGAAACCGGATATCCGGGTTGCGGAATCTCGGCCGCCCGACTGCTTGCCGGGCCGGCAATTCGGCCTGTATCTTCGTTCGACTTCAGAAAAATGCAACCGGAGCATCACGGTCTTGTCATTCTCCGATAGGCGGGCGGCCACCGCGATCATCCTCGCGGCCGGCGTCGGCCGGCGCCTGGGAACGGCCGCCGGCGGCCCGAAGATCCTGCTCCGGTTCGGCGAAAAGTCGCTGCTGGAACGGCATATTGCCGCGCTTCATGCGAACGGCGTCGAGGACATCTGGATCACCATCGGCCATGAGGGCGACTCGATCCGGCGCGAGGTCGACCGGCTCGGCCTCGGCGACCGCATCGGCTTCATCGAGAATCCGCGCTACCGCGAGGGCAGCCTGGTCTCGCTCTGGGTCCAGCGGGACCAACTCGCGGCCGGCGTCCCAGTGCTGCTGATGGACGGCGACGTGCTGTATCCCGACCCGATGATCGGCCGCCTGCTGGATGCGGCACCGGAGAATGTGCTGCTGGTCGACCGCGAGATCGAGCCGGGCGACGAGCCGGTGAAGATCTGCTTCCGCGGCGATACCATCGTCGATTTCCGCAAGCAGCCCGAGCACGCGCATGACTGGCACGGCGAGTCGGTCGGCTTCTTCCGCTTCTCTCCGGACATGGCGTGTGCGCTCGGCGACCGCACCGACTGGTATGTCCGCGAGGGCATCACCACTGTTGAGTACGAGGAAGCGATCCGCGACCTGATCCTTGCGCAGCCGCACCGGTTCGGCGTGGCGGACATCAGCGACCTGCCCTGGACCGAGATCGATTTCGACGTGGATGTGGCCCGCGCGCAGCGGGAGATCCTGCCGCAGCTGGAGCGTTGAGAATGCCCGATACCGTGATTCCGGCCGGCCCGCTTTCGGCGGAGGACCTGACCGCCTACGCGCGCACCGGCTGGGTTGCCGCCCGCGGCTTCTTCGACGCCGCCGAGACCGCGGCGATCACGCGCTGGACCGAGGAGCTCAGCGCCATGCCCGAGGAGCCGGGCAAGCACATGGTCTATTACGAGCCCAGCCTGCTCGACCCGTCCAAGCGGGTGGTCCAGCGGATCGAGAATTTCTGCCCCTATCATCCGCAGTTTGACGGCTTGGTCCGGAGCGGCCGGCTGTTCCAGGCGGTGGAGCAGCTGCTCGAAGGCCCCTCCTGCCTGTACAAGGAGAAGATCAACTTCAAGATGGCGGGCGGCGCCGGCTTCGAGCCGCACCAGGACCAGCAGGCCGGCTGGTCACGCTACGCGCCCATCTTCCTGACCGTGATGGTCTCGGTCGACCGCGCCACGGTCGAGAATGGCTGCCTCGAAATGGCCGACATGCCGCGCCTGGCCGGGCTGATCGGCGAGGAGTGGAAGCCGCTGACCGACGAGCAGATGGCCAGCTTCAAGCTGATGCCGGTGCCGACCGAGCCGGGAGACGTGCTGTTCTTCGACAGCTATGCCCCGCATGCGTCGAAGCCGAACCTGACCGACAAGGCCCGGCGGATCCTCTACCTGACCTACAACCGCCTGGCCGATGGCGACCACCGCGAGCGCTACTTCGCCGAGAAGCGCGCCAACTTCCCGCCCGACATCGAGCGCGAGGCAGGCAAGGAGTACAAGTTCCGGGTGTGAGGCCGCCCGCAGCCGGTTGCCGCTCCCCCTTCCTGTCATCGCCGGGCTTGACCCGGCGATCCAGGGGCCACCCGGAGTGGCATCGACATCTCTGGATACCCCGGTCAGGACCGGGCATGACAATGAGGGGGCCCCATGCTCGACCGCCTGAAGGATCAGTTCGAGGACGCGTCCCACCGCTACTCCGAGGCCAACGGGCTGCGGCGCGATCCCGACTGGTTCTTGCTCAAGCTGCAGGAGGAGCTGGGCGAGCTGACCCAGGTCTCGAACAAGCTGACCGGCCGCGGCCGGACGCATGGCTGGTCGGAGGCGGAGCTACGGCAGGCCCTGGCCGACGAGACCGCGGACATGCTTGGCCATGTCCTGCTGTTCGCACGGGCGAACGGGATCGACCTGGCCGCGGCGGTGGAGCGGAAATGGCGGTTCCGGCCGGAATGAGCGGGCGAGAAGTGCCGTGCATGGGACAGTCTGTTTCCCATCAGAGACGTTGATCGGCCGTCCCCGGTGGCCATCTCTGCGGTGACCTCACTGCGTGACCCAGAGATCATCATGGCCCAGCCTCTCGAATTCGGACTCGACACCTTCGGCGACGTGACCACGGGGCCGGACGGCGCGCCGCTGCCGCACGGCCAGGTGCTGCGGAACGTGGTCGAGGAGGCCGTGCTGGCCGACCAGCTGGGCATCGGCTTCTTCGGTGTCGGCGAGCATCACCGTGCCGATTTCGCCGTTTCCGCGCCGGAGGTGCTGCTGGCGACGATCGCCGGGCGCACGACTCAGATCCATCTTGGCTCGGCCGTCACCGTGCTCAGCTCCGACGACCCGATTCGCGTGTTCCAGCGCTTCTCGACGCTGGATGCGGCGTCGAACGGCCGGGCCGAGGTCATCCTCGGCCGCGGCTCCTTCACCGAATCCTTTCCGCTCTTCGGCTACGAGCTCAGCGACTACGAGACGCTGTTCGAGGAGAAGCTGGACCTGTTCACGGCGCTGCTGAAGCAGGAGCCGGTGACCTGGCAGGGCAGCACCCGGCCGCCGCTGCGCGACCAGCGCGTCTTCCCGCCGATCGAGGGCGAGCGCCGGCTGAAGACCTGGATCGGCGTCGGCGGCAGCCCTGAATCGGTGGTCCGCGCCGCCCGCTACGACCTGCCGCTGGCGCTGGCCATCATCGGCGGCGACCCGAAGCGCTTCCGCCCCTATGTCGACCTGTACCACCGCGCCTTCGAGCAGCTGGGCCGGCCGGTACAGCCGATCAGCGTCCATTCGCCGGGCTATGTCGCCGACACCGATGTCCAGGCGCGCGAGGAGCTGTTCGCCGACTACAAGCGGATGCGCGACAAGATCGGGGCAGAGCGTGGCTGGCCGCCGATGGGTCAGGGCGAGTTCGAGCGCGAGGCCGAGCACGGCTCGCTCTATGTCGGGTCGCCCGAGACCGTGGCGCGCAAGATCGCTGCGACCGTCACCGCGCTCGGTGCCGTGCGCTTCCAGCTGAAATACAGCGCCGGACCGCTGCCGCACGACAAGCTGATGCGCAGCATCGAGCTCTATGGCAGCAAGGTCATGCCGCTCGTCCGCGAGATGCTGGCTTGACCTTGCCCTTCCGCGCCGCTCCGGGGGATGCCCCGGCGGCGCGGACATGGTCGGCGGCGCGAAAGCCGGACAGCAGGCTGCCCTCGATCGTCGCCGGCAGGCCGGTCGCGGTCCAGTCGCCGGCCAGCCAGAGATTGGGGTAGGGCGTCGGGCAGCCCGGCCGCCGGGCCTCGTCGGCCGGGGTCTGGCGGATCGTCGCCCGCTTCTCCTTGATGATGCGATAGGCGGGCAGGGGGCCGGCCAAGTCCGGGAAGGCCCGCACCACATCGGCCCATAGCAGCGCCGCCAGCTCCTCCGCCGGCGCGTCGACCAGGCCGCGCGCGGCGCTGACCGTGGTGCTGGCGATGCCCGGGCGACGGAACACCCAATGGGCCGTGCCGCCGACGATGCCG
The DNA here is from genome assembly GCF_052113205.1 of Inquilinus sp. YAF38. Taxonomy (NCBI): domain Bacteria; kingdom Pseudomonadati; phylum Pseudomonadota; class Alphaproteobacteria; order Rhodospirillales; family Rhodospirillaceae; genus Inquilinus; species Inquilinus sp. YAF38. Next base: position 17,279 of record NZ_JBFRCU010000017.1, read on the forward strand.
GCGATGTCGTGCGGCTCTTCCTTGAACGGGATGGCGAAATGGCCGTTGACGATCGGCTCGTCGGTCTCCGGCGGGGTCAGCCCCGGCACCAGCCGCGCGGCGATCGCCGGTGGCACCGCCAGGATCACCTGGTCGTCCGGCGCCAGGGGCAGGGTGCCCTGGTCCAGCTCCAGCGCGATGATGCGGTCGTCCTCGAACTCCAGCGCCTTGACCCGCATGCCGGTCCGCACCGTCACGCGGTGCCGGTGCAGGTAGTCCAGCGCCGGGTTGATGAAGGTGTCGGCCAGGTCGGTGCGGGCGATCAGCGGGATGGTCTGGGCGCCGCCCTTGGCCAGGGTTTGCTCGACCACCGCCCACAGGCCGCGGGCCGAGGCCTCGTCGGCCGGGGTGTTGAGGGCGGAGACGGCGAGCGGCTCGATCAGGCAGCGATACAGCTCACCGGGCGGCACCACGCCGGCCACGGTATCGTCCGGCCCGGCCTTGGACAGGCGGCGCAGCGCCAGGTAGTCTCGCGGCCGGGTCCCCGGCACCCGACGGCCGGAGAGCAGCACCCACCAGGGCAGCCGGCCGCGGTTCGGCCGCACGGTGAATTCGCGGCCGCGCTCCAGGTCGACGAAGCGGAAGCCGGGCCGGGCCGGGGCCGCCAGCCGATCGCGGGCGCCGATCAGGTCGAGATAGCGCCGGACGTTGCGGTTGCCCGACAGCACCAGGTGGTTGCCGTTATCGATCACCCGGTCCAGCGCCGGCTCGTGGAAGGCGCGGCAGCGGCCGCCGGGCCGGGGCGTGGCCTCGTACACCACCGCCGGGACGCCGGTGCGGGCGAGCTCGACCGCGGCGGCGAGGCCGGCCAGCCCGCCGCCGATCACATGCACGGTCATTTCAGCAGCACCGACAGCAGGATGCCGATCTTCTCGCGCTTCGACAGGCGCGGCCGCGCCGACCGGTCGGCATAGCCGCGGGCCTGCAGCAGCTCGAAGATCCGGCGATAGCTGCGCTGCATGATCAGCGCGGCCTTCATCCGCTTCTCCGTCCCGGCCGGCATCAGCCCGGGCAGGGCGGCGTAGAGCGGCTGGATCTCGGCCGCCAGCCGGGCGCAGATCTGGGCGATGCGCGGGTCGGCGACGATGGTGGGGATCGGCGCGTCGGTCGGGATGCCGGCCTCGCGCAGCCAGCTCTCTGGCAGGTACAGGCGGCCCAGCCCGGCATCCTCGTCGACGTCGCGCAGGATGTTGGTCAGCTGCAGCGCCTCGCCCTGGGCCACGGCGAAGGCCGCGCTGGCCTGGTCCGGGCAGCCGAAGATCTTGACCGCCATGACGCCGACGGTGCCGGCGACGCAGCGGGCGTAATGCGCCAGACCGGCACGGTCGGCGATCCGCACCTCGGCCGCGGCGTCGATGGTCATGCCGTCCAGCATGCCGTCGAATTCGGCCCGCGGCAGGTCGAAGCGGCGGATCGCCCAGATCAGCTCGCGGTCCAGCGGGTCTTCGCCCCGGCCAACGAAGATCCGGTCCAGCCGCTGCCTCCACGCCTGCAGGTCGGCGGTCTTCTCCGCCACCGACGCGCTGGAATCGGCGATGTCGTCGACCTGACGGCAGAAGCCGTAGACGGCATAGATCGCGCGGCGGCCCTCGGCCGGCAGGATGCGCATGCCGGAGGCGAAGGAGGATTTGGCGCGGACCACCGCCATCCGCACCAGGGCCGCGTCGTCCAGCGGCCTGGCACCGAAGGCCATGACCGACAGGCCGGGGCGCAGCGCCTTGGCGAAATTCGCCTTGCTCAGCGCCACCCGGGCCAGGATCGGGTCGCCCTGGCGCAGTCGCGCCGCCAGCTTGCGGGCCAGCCACAGCATGACGCTGACCTCCGCCGCCAGCGGCCGCGAGGTCAGCTGCCCCGGCAGCGTCGACGCCGTGTCGAGCATGGTGTCGACCAGATCGAGGCAGCGGTCGAGCACCGGCCGGCGGAGGCGAGCGGAGGCCTCGTCCGGTGTGAAGAAGCGGTCGATGCCGCCGGCCGTGTCGATCCAGTCGATCGGCACATAGATCCGGCGCAGCTTGCGCCAGTCGTCGCCGCAATCCTGCAGATGGTTTAGGATCTGCAGCACGGTGCACAGCGCATCGCCGGCCGGGAAGGTCGATTCGGCCTGGCCGTGCAGCCGCAGCAGGTAGCGACCGACCGGGTTGGCCGAATAGCGGCAATAGTCGATCAGGTCGTCCCAGCTGCGGCAGCTGCGATTCTGGGAATCGCGGCGGAAGGCGACCAGCAGGTCGCGGCAGTCGACCAGCCCGACGCCGGTGGCGGCGATCGAGGCGCGCATCCGGGCGGCGGCCTCCGGCCCTGCCTGGACCAGCCCGGAATCCATCGCGTCCAGTCGGGCCAGCTTCTCCGCTGTCGGCAGGTCGGGGTCGTCGCCGATGTCGTCGGCGGCGCGGGCGAAGCGGTAGAAGGTGGCGATATGTGGCCGGTGGCGCTTCGGCAGCAGCCACGACCCGACCGGGAAGTTCTCCTGCCCGGAGGTCTTGCTCGCGGCCAACTCCACGGCGCCCGCCCCGGTCGATGCGGCGCCGGCAGGCGGGGGAGAGTCGACGATGGCTTGGTCGGCCGGCACGGTCATGATCGCCTGTCTTGCCTCGGCCAGGGCCGTTCGGAAATGGTGATGCGACGGCTGATCCGCCGCGCGGCCCCGGACCGGGCCACCAGATCGCAGACCCCGCTGAATTGTCAAGGCAAACGGCCCCGGACCAAGGGCCGCAGCAGGGGTGGTCTACGGCTTTTTCGGTTGCGGTCGCCGGTTCGGTTCGACAGTGTCGCCGCCATGATGACAATGCCGCGACAGACCAGGTTTTCGGCAGATCCCCGCGGGGACGAATGAGCGAGATCGCCCTCGTCACCGGGGCCACCGGCTTCGTCGGCTCGGCCGTGGCCCGCGCGCTCCTGGCCGAAGGCCATCGGGTCAAGGCGCTGGTGCGGCCGAACAGCGACCGCCGCAACCTGGCCGGGCTCGATGCCGAGCCGGTGACCGGCGACCTCGACGACCCGGCCTCGCTGGCGCCGGCGCTGAAGGGCTGCACCGCGCTGTTCCATGTCGCGGCCGACTACCGGCTGTGGGTCAGGAACCCGCAGGCGATGCTGCGCACCAATGTCGCCGGCACGGCGGCGATCCTGCGTGCGGCGGCGGCGGCCGGGGTCTCGCGCGTGGTCTACACTTCGAGCGTGGCGACGCTCGGCCATCACGCTGACGGGCGCCCGGCGGACGAGACCACGATCGCGACCGAAGGCCAGATGATCGGCCTCTACAAGCGGTCGAAGTTCCTGGCCGAGGACGCCGCCCGTCAAGCGGCGGCCGAGACCGGGCTGCCGGTGGTGATCGTCAACCCGTCGACCCCGATCGGGCCGCGCGACGTCAAGCCGACCCCGACCGGGCGGATCATCGTCGAGGCCGCGACGGGCCGCATCCCGGCCTTCGTCGACACCGGCCTGAACCTGGTGCATGTCGACGACGTCGCCCAGGGCCATCTCGCCGCCTTCGCCGGCGGCGTGCCGGGCCAGCGCTACATCCTGGGCGGGGAGGATTTCGCACTCTCCGCCATCCTGGCCGAGATCGCCGGCCTGGTCGGCCGCAAGGCGCCGAAGATCCGGCTGCCTCTGGCGCCGATCTGGCCGGTGGCGCTGGTGGCCGAGACGGTGTCGCGCTTCACCGGCAAGGAGCCGATGGTAACGCGCGATGCGCTGCGCATGGCGCGCAAGACCATGTATTTCTCCTCGGACAAGGCCCGCGCGACGCTGGACTATCGGCCGCGGCCGGCGCGCCAGGCCCTGGTCGACGCGCTCGACTGGTTCCGGGCCAATGGCTACCTGACATGATCGGCCTGGTCCTCGCCCTCGCCAGCCTCGCGGCGTGGCTCAAGCTGTGGCTGTTCCAGGGCCGGTTCTGGGAGACGGCGACCGCGCCCCAGGCGCCCGCGCCGGCCGAATGGCCGGGCGTGGTGGTGGTGATCCCGGCGCGCAACGAGGCCGAGGGCATCGGCGCCGCGATCGGCTCGCATCTGCGCCAGGCCTATCCCGGCCGGCTGCAGGTGGTGGTGGTCGATGACCAGTCGACCGACGGCACCGCCGACCTGGCCCGCGCCGCGGCGGCGGACGCCGGCGCGTCCGACCGCCTGACCGTGATCTCCGGCGCGCCGCTGCCGCCCGGCTGGGTCGGCAAGATGTGGGCGGTGTCGCAGGGCGTCGCGGCGGCGGAGCAGGCCGACCCGGAGGCGCGCTGGATCCTGCTGACCGATGGCGACATCGTCCACCGGCCAAGCAATGTGGCGCAGCTGGCGGCGCGCGGCGAGGCGGACGGGCTGGACCTCGTGTCGCTGATGGTGCGGCTGCGCTGCCTCGACTTCGCCGAGCGCTGGCTGGTCCCGCCCTTCGTGTTCTTTTTCAAGATGCTATATCCCTTCGCCTGGGTGAACCGGGCGGACAAGGCCACCGCAGGCGCGGCCGGCGGCTGCATGCTGGTGCGGCGCAAGGCCTTGGCCCGGATCGGCGGCATCGCCGCGATCCGCGACGCGCTGATCGACGACTGCACCCTGGCGGCGGCGCTGAAGCGGCACGGCCGGATCCGGCTCGACCTCACCGACGAGGCGGAGAGCCTGCGCGTCTACGGCGATGTCGGCGAGATCTGGCGCATGGTGGCCCGCACCGCCTATACCCAGCTGCGCTACTCGCTCTGGCTGCTGCTCGGCACCGTCGCCGGCCTGATCGTCACCTATATCGTGCCGCCGGCCCTGACCCTCCTGGGGGAGGGGACGGCACGGTATGTCGCCCTCGCCGCCTGGGCGATCATGAGTGCCACCTACCTGCCGATGCTGCGCTTCTACCGGCGCTCGCCGCTGTGGGCGCCCTTCCTGCCGCTTGCCGCGGTGGTGTATCTCGGCGCCACCATCGATTCGGCGCGGCGTCACTGGGCCGGTGTCGGCGGGGCCTGGAAGGGCCGCGTCTACAACCAGCCCGGCGCCGCGCCCGACCTGTCCCGTCAGCCGTCAGACCCGTCCCAATGACCATCTCCAGCCCCTCCTTCCAGACCGAAGACCTCGCCGGCCCCTCGCGCGCCAGCCTCGACGACGCGATCGGCCGTGGCGTCGGCGGGCTGCTCGACCTGCAGCGCGAGGACGGCCACTGGGCCTTCATCCTGGAGGCCGACGCCACCATCCCGGCCGAATACATCCTGCTGAAGCACTTCCTCGGCGTGGTCGACCGGGAGAAGGAGGCGCTGCTGGCCACCTATATCCGCAGCATCCAGTCGGGCAGGCACGATGGCTGGCCGCTGTGGCATGACGGGCCGTTCAACATCAGCGCCAGCGTGAAGGCCTATTTCGCGCTGAAGGCTGCGGGCGACGACCCGGACGCGCCGCACATGGCCCGCGCCCGCGCCGCCATCCTGGCCGCGGGCGGCGCCGCCCGCTCCAACGTCTTCACCCGCATCTTGCTGGCGCTGTTCGAGCAGGTGCCGTGGCGCGCCGTGCCGGTGATGCCGGTGCAGATCATGGTGCTGCCCTCCTGGTTCCCATTCCACCTGAACAAGGTGTCGTATTGGAGCCGCACGGTGATCGTGCCGCTGCTGGTGATCATGGCGAAGAAGCCGCGGCCAGTGAGCCCGGGAGCGCTGTCGATCCAGGAGCTGATGGTCGAGCCGCCGGAGCAGGTGAAGAACTGGCACGTCCATGTCGACGGCAGCTTCTGGGGCCGGTTCTTCCGCCGGCTGGACGGGGTGCTGCGGCCGATCGAGCCGTTCTTCCCGCGCCGGCAGAGATCGATCGACAAGGCGGTGGCCTTCGTCACCGAGCGGCTGAACGGCGAGGACGGGCTGGGGGCGATCTACCCGGCCATGGCCAATTCCGTGATGATGTTCAAATGCCTGGGTTACGCGGATGACCATCCGGACCTGCAGATCGCCCGGGCCTCGATCGAGAAGCTGGTCGACGCGGTCGACGGCGTCACCTACGCCCAGCCCTGCCTGTCGCCGGTCTGGGACACGGCGCTGACGGCGCATGCCCTGCTGGAATCCGACGACCCCGAGGCGGTGGCGCGGGCCAAGCAGGGGCTCGACTGGCTGGTCCCGCGCCAGGTGCTGGACGTCAAGGGCGACTGGGCGGAGCGCCGGCCGGATGTCCGGCCGGGCGGCTGGGCCTTCCAGTACAACAATGCGCATTACCCGGACCTCGACGACACCGCGGTCGTGGTCATGGCCATGCACCGGACCGACCCGGAGCGCTACCGCGAGGCGATCGACCGCGGCGTCGAATGGCTGCTCGGGCTGCAGAGCAGGAACGGCGGCTGGGCGGCCTTCGAAGTCGACAACACCTACCACTACCTGAACCACATCCCCTTCGCCGACCACGGCGCTCTGCTGGACCCGCCGACCTCCGACGTGACGGCGCGCTGCCTCAGCATGCTGGGCCAGCTGGGCCGGCGCATCGACGACCCGGCGGTGGCCCGCGGAGTCGAATTCCTGCGCCAGGAGCAGGAGCGCGACGGCTCCTGGTTCGGGCGCTGGGGCACCAACTACATCTACGGCACCTGGTCGGTGCTGTGCGCCCTCAACGCCATCGGCATGGACCCGCAGGACCCGATGATCCGCCGTGCCGTCGACTGGCTGATCGCGCAGCAGCGCGAGGATGGCGGCTGGGGCGAATCCGGCGACAGCTACTATGACGGCAAGCCGGAGATGACGCCGGCCACCTCGACCGCGTCGCAGACCGCCTGGGCCGCGCTGGCGCTGATGGCGGTGGGCGAGACCGGCCATCCGGCGGTCGAGCGTGGCGTCGCCTGGCTCTCGGCGCATCAGCGCGCGGACGGGCTGTGGGACGAGCCCAGCTTCACCGCGGTCGGCTTCCCGCGCGTGTTCTACCTGCGCTACCACGGCTACCCGGCCTTCTTCCCGACCTGGGCCCTGTCCCGCTATCGCCGCCTGCGCGACAGCAACAGCCGCCGGGTCGAGGTCGGGATGTGAGCTGTCGAGGCAAAGACCGGCTGCTTCCTCTCATCCTCCCCCTCCCCCTGCGGGAGGGGGTAGGGGGAGGGGGCTCTCGCCGAGTCAAGCCGACGCTTCGGGTTTGGTTCGAGTGCAGTTGGGCTCTCGACCGGCCGCAGGGGCATCCCTCGACTGACAAACCCCTCCTCCTACCCCCTCCCGCGAGGGGAGGGGGAGAGTACTCAAGTCAGCGCTTCGCATGCTCGGCATCCTGACCGGCTTGGCGAAGGAGGCGGAGATCGCGCGGCGGATCTCGCCGCTCATCGCCTGCTCGGCCAGCGATCCGGCTCGGGCGGAGTGGCTGGCGCGTGACCTGATCAGCCAGGGCGCCACCGCGCTGCTCAGTTTCGGCATCGCTGGCGGGCTGGCGCCGGAGCTCGCGACCGGGGACCTGGTGATAGGCACAGCCGTGGCGACAGGCGCGGCCACCTATCCCTGTGACCCGGACCTGACGGCGCGGCTCGCTTTAGTGCTGCTCGGCGCGGTGAGAGGGAATGTCTGGGGCGGCGACGTCATCGTCGACACCGCCGAGGCCAAGGCCCGGCTGCATCGGCACAGCGGCGCCTTTATCGTCGATCTGGAAAGCGCCGCGGTGGCGGCGGCCGCGACGGAAGCCGGGCTGCCCTTCGGCGTGCTGCGGGCCGTGGCCGACCCGGCGGCGCATGGGCTGCCGCCGGCGGCGCTGGTCGGTCTCGACAACGAGGGGCGGCCGGCGATCGGGCCGGTGCTGCGGGCCTTGGCCCGCAGCCCGGGTCAATTGCCGGCGCTGATCCGGCTGGGGCGGCAGAGCAGCGCGGCGATGGCGGCGCTACTTGCCGCCGCCGGCCCCCTTGGCCGCGACTTTCGGAGTGTGGCGTAGCTTCTCCAGCGCCTTCTGGACGTGGGAGGAGAACACGAATTCGGCCGGGCGCTGACGATCGAGCGAGATCTCCGGCGCCATCCGCCCTTCGGTGCGGATGCCGCGCATGCTGACCAGGAAGGCTTTCAGCGGGTTGCGGAACATGTCCTTCACCGCGCTGGCCTCATAGCCGGAATGCACCATGCAGTTGGCGCATTTTTCGTAATTGCCGGTGCCGTACTTGTCCCAGTCCGTCTCCTCCATCAGCTCCTTGTAGGTCTGGGCGTAGCCTTCGCCGAGGAGATAGCAGGGCCGCTGCCAGCCGAAATAGGTGCGCGTCGGGTTGCCCCAGGGCGTGCAGTGGTACGTCTGGTTGCCGGCCAGGAAGTCGAGGAACATCGTGGACTGGCTGAACGACCAGCGCTTGCCGTTGTCACCGCGCTTGAAGATGTCGCGGAACAGCTGCTTGGTGGTCTGGCGGCTCAGGAAGTGCTGCTGGTCCGGCGCCCGCTCATAGGCATAGCCGGGCGAAACGGTGATGGCGTCGACGCCCATCGCCTTGACGTCGTCGAAGAAGTTCGCGACGCGCTCCGGCACCGCGTTGTTGAACAGCGTGCAGTTGATGTTGACCCGGAAGCCGCGGGCCTTGGCGGCCTTGATCGCGCTGACCGCGCGGTCATAGACGCCGTCCTGGCACACTGACCGGTCGTGGTCCTCCTGGTCACCGTCCAGATGCACCGACCAGATCAGGAACGGGCTCGGCTTGTACTGGTGGAGTTTCTTCTCCATCAGCAGCGCGTTGGTGCACAGGTAGACGTATTTCTTGCGGTCGATGATGCCCTGCACCACCTCCGCCATCTCCTTGTGCAGCAGCGGCTCGCCGCCGGCGATCGAGACCACCGGGACACCCGAATCATCCACCGCCTGCAGGCATTCGGCCACCGACAGGCGCTGGTTCAGGATCTCGTCCGGGTAGTCGATCTTGCCGCAGCCGGCGCAGGCTAGGTTGCAGCGAAACAGCGGCTCCAGCATCAGAACCATCGGGTACCGCTTGGTGCCCATCAGGTGGTTCTTCAGGAGGTAAGCGCCGATACGGATCTGCTGTTGAAGCGGAATACCCATGGGACCTTCGCAAAACTGTCGGCCGAAATCGGGGCCAAGCGACTATGCCTACTCGGCGGGGACCGGTGCGGTCAATTGGGAGGGCAGACGGAACCGGATATTCTCATCGACGCCCTGCAACGTCGAGACCTCGACTTCGCCATAACGTCGCAGGGTCTCGACCAGCTCCTGCACCAGGCTGTCGGGGGCGGAGGCGCCGGCGGTGATGCCCACCGCCTTCTTGCCCGTCAGCCAGGCCGGGTCCAACGCCGAAGCGTCGTCGATCAGATAGCTCGGCACGCCGAGCTCAGCCCCGATCTCGCGCAGGCGGTTGGAGTTCGAGCTGTTGCGGGCGCCGACCACCAGCAGCACGTCGGCCACCTGCGCCAGTTCCCGCACCGCGCGCTGGCGGTTCTGGGTGGCGTAGCAGATGTCTTTGGTGTCCGGGCCGACGATCGCCGGGAACTTCGCGGTCAACGCGTCGATCACCGCCTTGGTGTCGTCGACGCTGAGCGTTGTCTGGGTGATGTAGGACACGCGCTCCGGGTCCGGGACTTCGAGCGTCGCGACCTCCTCGACCGTCGAGATCAGGGTGACGCCGCCGGGGATCTGCCCGGTGGTGCCCTCGACCTCGGCATGGCCGGCATGGCCGATCAGGATGACGGTGCGGTCCTGGGCGGCGTAGCGCCGGCCTTCGATATGCACCTTCGACACCAGTGGGCAGGTCGCGTCGATCACCTGCAGCCCGCGCTGCTCCGCATCGGCCTCGACCGACCGGGAGACGCCGTGTGCGCTGAAGATCGTGATGGCGCCGGCCGGGACCTCGTCGAGCTCATCGACGAACTTGGCGCCTTTCGCGCGCAGGCTCTCGACCACGTGTCGGTTGTGCACGATCTCGTGCCGGACGTAGACGGGAGCCCCGAAGATCTCCAACGCCCGCTCGACGATTTCGATCGCCCGCTCGACGCCTGCGCAAAAGCCTCGCGGCTGGGCCAAGATGATCCGCATTCCGCACCTTGATGTTCTGGCTGGGTTCGGGATTCGCCAGAGTGAATCGCTCTCAATTCGACCATACTACGCGCCAACTTTGCGTGTCACTAACGTGACCACCAGCGGGGCGTGCAATGGGTTGTGATTGATACTTATCAACTGGCCGCCTCGGCCGATGTGCTGGCCGTCACAGCGGAGTTCCGACGCAGCGGCGTTCGGAACTTCTCGGCAAAGGGGCGGGTTGAGGCCATCATGGCCCGATCGCGTCGCCCGAGAGACGGACGGCGGCGGACCCAACGTTCGAATCGGAAGAGACAACCATGCGCTCTCCTGCCTTCTCCCGACGCCTTGCCCTGGCCTTGGCACTCCTGCTGCCGTTGCCCTTCGCGGCGCTGCCCTCACAGGCTGCGGAGCCGCGCCAGGTCGTCGATACGCTCGACAGCGCCCTGCTCGACGTCATGAAGAACGCCGACTCGCTGGGCTTCCGCGGGCGCTATCAGAAGCTCGGGCCGGTGCTCGACCAGACCTTCAACCTGCCGCTGATGGCGCGAATCGCCGTCGGCCCAGACTGGTCGACCCTGAGTCCGGCCCAGCAGCAGAAGGTGACGGATGCCTTCCGCCGCTTCAGCATCACCACCTATGCCGCCCGCTTCAACGGCTACAGCGGCGAGAGCTTCCAGGCCGAGGATGCCAAGCCGGTCAGCGGCGGCGACCAGGTGGTCAACACCAAGCTGGTGCGGCCGAACGCGGATCCGGTGCCGCTGAACTACCGGCTGCGGGGGCCGAACTGGCAGATCATCGACATCTATCTGAACGGCACGATCAGCCAGCTCGCGAACTACCGGTCCGAATTCGGCGCAGCCCTGCGCAGCGGCGGCGGCGACGCGCTGATCAAGCTGATCGAAGGCAAGATCGTCGAGCTGACGCCGAAGAAATAGGCCTCGGTCCGGGCGGGAGCGCCGCTCCCGCCCGTCAGTCGATCAGGGAATGTTCGGCAGCTGCGACGCCGGGACGTCGCTGGCAGCGCCGGCCGCAGCCGGACCGGCCGCGCCACCGGCAGCAGCCGCTCCGGCGGGGTCGGTGTAGAGGTCGCCGCCCGACGGAGCCTGGCCGCCGTCGAGTTCGGCCTGCCGGTACTGTCGGAAGACGCTGCGCAGCGTGGCGTAGTAGTCGACCGAGTTGCGCTCCAGCTCATCCGTGGCGTCGACCGTGCGCGACCGCACATCGACGCCCTTGAACACGAACTGGCCGACGCTGGCCTCGGTCGGGATGTTKACGATGTAGCCCCAGGGGCTGCTGACCGTGTCGACCGCGAAGCCGACCGCGTCGCGCGGATTCGACGGGCCGAGCAGGGGCAGCATCAGGTACGGGCCGTCGCCGATGCCCCACTTGTACAGCGTGGCGCCGAAATCGCCGGCCTGCTGCCGGACCACGCCCCGGGGCGTGGCAACGTCGATGAAGCCGCCGAGGCCGAAGGTCGAGTTCGCCAGGAAGCGCAGCAGCGTCTTGATCGCGGCGATCGGTTCGCCCTGCAGCACCTTGTTCACGAAGATGACCGGCTCGCCGAAGTTCTGCAGCGCGTTGTGCAGGCCGTCGCGGGCGAATTCCGGCACCGTGTCGCGATAGGCGATCGCGACAGGCCGGATGGCGTTCTTGTCGAGCGCCATGTTGAAGTCGAAGATCGCCCGGTTCATCGGCTCGAGCGGATCGTTGATCCGGTCGAACTCGGCCCGCTGGGCGGGGTCGGTCGGCGGCGTCGCGCAGCCGCTCAGCGCGGAAGCGGCGAGCAGCACGGCCATGCCGAGGGCGAGAGGGCGAGAGGATGAGCGCAACGGCATGTCCGGTCCGATCCCGTAAGCAACCGAAAGTCGGTGATCTTGGCTTGGCACATTTCCGTTCGCGGCTCGGGTCGACCCCAACCCCACGACGGACAGAAAGTTAGAATGCGAACAATATCCTGCAGCCTGTGCGGCAACAACCACCTGACGAAAAACTTTGTTCCCCTTCCGTCAGACCGCTTCGTATTGGGCACCGAACCCGGGCGCCGGCCGGGGCCGCGAACGTCGCGGCCGGGCGAGACTAGCCGCATCCGGCCGCGCCGTCACCGGGCCTGTTCCGGATGCTGCAAGAACCCTGGCTTCACGATGGGGCCGGATGATGGCGCCGTGGTGGCGCGGGTGGGCCGAGCAGCGCCGGCATGAACACCAGCACGGAGAACAGGGTGAACAGCAGCTCGATCGTCAGCAGCTCACCCATGCCCGCCGTCCCCGGATGGGGCGAAAGCCACAGGCTGCCGAAGGCCGAGGCCGTGGTCAGGGCACTGAACACGATCGCGCGGGTGGTGCTGGACTGCAGCGGCTCGCCGCGCCGGGCGCGCCAGTTCACCACGAAGTAGATGTCGAAGGCGACGCCGACGCCGAGCAGCAGCGGCAGGGCGATGATGTTGGCGAAGTTGATCGGCAGGCCGGTGATGACGGTGGTCGCCAGGGTCAGAAGGCCGGCCAGCAGCAGCGGCGTCAGCGCCAGCAGCACGTCGCGCACCCGGCGCAGAGCGATCGTGAGCAGGATCGCGATCATCACCGTCGCCAGGACGCCGGCGGTGAGGAAGGCCCCGACGATGGTGCGGCTGGATTCCTGGATCGTCACCGCAGTGCCGGTGGCGTGCGGTGCGACTTTGCGGACGGCGTCGACGAATCGCTCCATGACGGCGTTGTCGGCGGCATTGCCCTTGGGGAACACCGTCAGCTTGGCCTGGCCGTCCGGTGCGACCCAGGTGTCCTTCAGATCCTTCGGGAGGTCGGCCAGAGACACCGGCTCGGCCGAGAGCAGCAGCCGCAGCCGGTCCAGCGTCATCGGCAGCGCGTTCAGAAGAGCGTCGCTGACCCGGGCCAGGGTCGCCGCATCGGCCTTGGACAGCCGGTCCAGCCCGTCAGCCAGGCGGCGTTCGGGGCTGTCCGGCTCCGGCCCGATCTGGCGCAGCGTCGCCGCGGTCTTGGCGGCAGCCGCGCGAACCGCATCGTCGGACGGCGGGGCCGCGATAGTGGGCACGTCCAGCGTCGGGCCGATCAGCAGGCCGAGGTCGGACWGGATCGCCAGCTTGGGCTCCTGGTCGCCGGGCACGAAGCTGTTCAGCGACAGCACGGTGTCGACTTCTGGCAGCGCCTGCAGCTTCGGCGTCAGCGCCGCCGCGGCGTCGACCGACGGGGTCAGGATATCGATGGTGTTCGGCGTGGTCAGCGGATCCCGCATCAGCTCGAGCATCGTCGAGGCCGCCTCGGAGCGCGGATCGACCAGGTTCAGCGGGTTGAAGTCGAAGGTCAGCCGCGGCATCAGCGCCAGGCATCCCAGCGCCAGCAGCGCACCGGCGGCGAGCACCCAGCGCCGGTGCTTCAGCAGGAAGCGGTCGGCTGGCGCCAGCTCCGTCCAGCCGACCTCGCGCGGCTCGGCCCGCACCGGCAGCACCGCCAGCAGGGCGGGCAGCAGCGTCAGGTTGAGCGTGACGGCGATCAGCATGCCGACACCGGCGATCAGCCCGAGCTCGGAGACGCCGCGATAATCGGTCGGCAGGAAGGCGAAGAAGCCGCTGGCGGCGGACAGCGCGGCCAGCACCAGGGCGGCGCCGACGCGGCGGATGGCGGCGTTGGTGGCGGCGTGGATGTTGGGCGCAGTGGTGCGCTTGGCCCGTACGGCGACGCAGAGCTGGACGCCGAAATCGACGGCGATACCGACGAACAGCACGGCAAAGGCGACCGAGATCAGGTTCAGCGCGCCCACGGCCAGCGCCGCGAAGGCCGCCGTCATCAGCAGCCCGACCAGCAGCGTGATCATGATCGCCCCGGTCATGGCGAAGGAGCGCAGGGCCAGCAGCAGCAGCCCCAGCACCAGCACCACCGACACCGTGGTCGACACGCCGATGCCTTCGCTGACGCTGGCGAACTGGTCGTCGTTCAGCGGGATGTTGCCGGTCTGCCGCACGGTAACGCCGTAGGCCGGGGTCAGGTGCAGCTTCTCCGCGGTGGCACGGACGAAGCCGGTGGCCTTCGCCCCGGGTTCGAGCGCGCCGTAGTCGAGCACCGGCTGCGCCAGCACGAATTTGCGCAAGGCCCGCGGCGAGGTCGGGCCGGAGGATAGCAGCGACTGCCAGGACAGCGGCTGGACCACGTGGTCGGAGGTCAGGTTGGCGTCGATCGTCGCCGCCACCCGGGTGAAGGCCGGCTGCATTTGCGACCGCTGCGCCTGGCCCATCTTCACGCCCTGCAGGGCGAGGTCGAGGACGCCGAACAGCCCGCGCAGCGTCGGGTCTGCGCCCAGGCCGCCGAGCAGCGGCTGGGCGGCGATGACGTCGTTCGCCGTCTGCTGCACCTCCTTCACCGACAGGAACAGGATGCCGTTCTTGTCGAAGAACGGCCCGCCATCCGGGCGACGGACGGTCCTGAACAGCGTCGGCTCCGCCGTCAGCGCCTGAGTCAACTGCACCGCCGCCGATTCCGCCAACTCCGGCGTCTGGCCGTCGATAACAATGGCCAGCAGATTGGTGTTCTGTGGAAACGCCCTGTCGAGCGCGGCGTTGTCCAGCTGCCAGGGCAAATTGGGGTCGATCAGCTTGCCGGTGTCGGTGTTGACCGACAGGCGGTGCATCACCACCAGCACGGCGCAGACCGACAGCACCAGCGCGGCGCCGATCACCCACGGAGCGCGGCTCTGGCAGAAGGCGCCCAGATAGACCAGGGCACGGGTCAGGGACAGTCTGGAGGCAGGCACGCGGTCTGCTTTGCAATGACGGGAAGGGCAGGCGGGCGGGCAGAGTTGTATCCTGCTTCGCCGATGCGCGGAAGCTGTCCGGTGACCGGGCGCAGCACTATGGCGCGGGGCGGGCGATCCGGGCCAGGCCCAGCCAGGCCAGCGCCGCCGCGGCGACGGCGGCCATCAGCAGCCAGGGATCGGCGCCGGTGACGCGCAGCGCCCAGGGAATCAGCGCGGTGGTCCCGGCCAGGCCGACGAAGGTGGTCAGGAAGGCATAGCCGGCCTGGGCCATGTAGTGCAGCTCCGGCCGGATCCGGGTGCGGATCACGGTCTGGGCCGCCAGATAGGCGCCGCCGAAGGTCATGGCGTGGCCGAATTGGCTGAGGATGATCAGGGGCAAGGGCGGGTCGGTCGCCAGCAGCAGCCAGCGGCCGATCGCGACCAGGCAGCAGGCCGCCAGCAGCGTCGCCGGCGGGATCTTCTCCAGACGCCGTGCGGCATAGCGGTAGACCACGATCTCGGCGGCGACGGCGGCACCCCAGACGATGCCGGTGCTGCCCTTGGCGACGCCATGATCGATCCACCAGATCGTGCCGAAGGAATAGTAAAAGGCGTGCGACGCCTGCAGCAGCAGGGCGGGGACCAGGAGCGGCGCCGCCACCGCCAACGCGGCGGCGCTGGCGCGCGGGTCGAGGCGCGGCGTCGGCGGCTGCCAGGACGGGCCGAGCACCGAGACGCACAGGCACAGCAGCAGCCCGGCGGCGATGTAGGGCAGCAGCGCCGCGCCGTCCGGCAGGACCAGCAGTGCCCCCATGCCGACATTGCCGACCATGAAGGCGAAGGAGCCCCAGGCGCGCATCCGGCCGTAGCCATGGCCGCTGCGCAGCGTGACGGTGTTGGCGAAGCTCTCGATCAGCGGGATCGAGCCGTAGACCAGCCCGACCGCCAGGACCGACAGCAGGCCGACGGTGCCGGGGTCGCCGACCAGCGCGGCCGCGATCAGCACCAGCGCGGCGGCCAGCGCGGCGCCGGCGGCCACGCCGCCGGCCGGCAGCAGCAGGGTCGCGACCATGCCGAAGCCGAGGATGCAGACGGCGCGAAGGGCGAAGCCAGCGGCCATGGTCCAGCCGACCGCATCGGCGGCCAGGCCGCTCGCCGCCAGCCACACCGGCAGATAGGGGGTCAGGATGCCGCTGACCCCGTAATGCGCCGACAGGGCCGCGACCGCGCGCAGCCGGCCGTGGTCGCCCGTGGGCCGTGAAACGCCGTCCGAGGGACTGCTCACCGCGTTGCCTCTCCCGCCAGGCGGGAGAGGCAATACGAAGCGATGGGCCGGCGCCGTTTTCTCACAGCCGGACCATGGTGCCGGTGCGGCGCGAGCGTTCGGCGGCGAAGGCCATGAAATGGCTGTCCAGCGATTCTTCCAGCGAGGTCAGGGCGACATTGACTTGGCTGCGGCCGCGGCGCTGGATCTGCCGGCCCAGGAACTCGGCCATCAGCCGATCGTCGCCGCCTGCATGGCCACCGTCGCCGGGCACGGTCAGGCGGATCGTGGTGATGTCGTCGGTGCGGAAGTCGATCACCGTGATCTCGTTCTTCTCCAGATGCCCGGCGATCTCGCCATGGGTGCCCATCAGATGCAATGTCCGGGTGTTCTCGGCGGTGAAGGCGCTGACGTTCAGCGTGGCGCTGACGCCGTTGGCGAAGCGCATCGCCACCACCTGGTTGTCGACCACGTCGTTGTCGCAGCGATAGACGCAGCGGCCATAGGGCCCCTCGCGCAGGGCGGCGCGGATGCCATCGGGCGAGGTGTCGAGGCTCAGCACCTTGTGCGGCCAGGCATCGGCCGGCTTGAACTTCTCGAGATAGATTCGCTGGGCGGAATAGGGGCAGACCCGCTCGACCTTGCAGCCCTCGTCGCAGCGGTCGGTCGACCCATCGGGCGCGTTCTCGCGCCGGAAATGCGCCAGTGAGCCGTAGGAGGAGACCTCCTGGCAGGGCGCCCCGGCCAGCCAGCGGATGATGTCCAGGTCGTGGCAGGTCTTGGCCAGGATCAGCGGGCTGGACTCCTCCTCCCGCCGCCAGTTGCCGCGTACGAAGCTGTGGGCGAAATGCCAGTAGCCGATGTGCTCGGTCTGGCGCAGCGTCACCAGCCGGCCGATCACGCCGCGGTCCAGGATCTCTTTGATGCGCGAGAAGAAGGCGGTGTAGCGCAGCACATGGGCGACTGTCACATCCGCCCCGGTCTCCCGCGCCGCCTCCGCCAGGATACGGGTCTCCTCCTCGGTCGGCGAGATCGGCTTCTCCAGCAGGATGCCGAGGCCGCGGCGGATCGCGGCCAGCGCCGGCTCCAGATGCAGCGCGTCCGGGGTGGTGATCAGCACCGCGTCCAGTTCGGTCTCGCGCGCCAGCAGGTCGCGCCAGTCGGCATAGAGATGCTCGGATCCCAGGCCGTGCCGGGCGGCGGCGTCCTGCAGGCGGTCGGCCCGCGGGTCGGCGATGGCGACGATCCGCGCCTGGTCCGGCCGGCGGCGGATATAGTCGCCATAGGCCTCGATGCCGCGGCTGCCGGCGCCGATCACCGCGACGCGGATCTGCTGGGATTTCAGGGATTTGGACATCGGTCTTGGCTTTCGGCTCGAACGATGGAGTTGGGAGGCTAGCCCTTTACCGCGCCGGCGATCATGCCGCGGGTGAAGTGCTTCTGGACCAGGGCGAACAGGATGGCGGCGGGCAGGGTGGTGACGACGCCGGCGGCCATCAGATAGTCCCAGCGGATCACGTTCTCGCCGACGAAGCGGGTCAGGGCCAGGGTGACCGGCCATTTGCCGTCGTCGGTCAGCATCACCAGCGGGAAGATCAGGTCGCTCCAGGCGTGGATGAAGGTATAGATCGCGGTCATCGCCAGGCCCGGCCGCACCACCGGCAGGATGACGTGCCACAGGCTCTTCAGGCGAGAGCAGCCGTCGACCATCGCCGCCTCCTCCAGCTCGCGCGGGATGCCCAGCAGGAAGCCGTGCAGCAGCCAGATCGCGATCGGCGTGGCCAGGGCGACGTCGCACAGGATCACCGAAAGGTAGGTGTCCAGCAGCCCGACCGCGATCATGAATTCGTAGAGCGGGATGACGATGACGATCGGCGACAGCATCTGCGTCGCCAGCACCAGGAACAGCAGCGTGGTGCGGCCGGTGAAGCGGAACCGCGCCAGGCCGTAGGCGCCGAGAAAGCCGAAGCTGGTCGAGATCGCGGCGGCGATGCCGGCGATGATCAGGCTGTTGCCCAGCGCCTCGATCACCCGGTACTGGCCGAACAAGGCGCGGGCGTAGTTACCGAAATCCAGGCTGCGCGGCAGGAACTCCGGTGGCCAGACGTAGAGCCGGTCATAAGGGGTGAAGGAGGTCTTCAGCATCACCCAGACCGGCAGCAGAAGGAAGCCCAGCAGCAGGATCAGGGCGCCGTGCCGGCCGATTTCCGGCAGGGTGCGACGCGTGGTCATTCCTCGCCCCCTTTCAGCACGCGCCAGTACAGCAGCGACACCGACATCAGGATGGCGAAGACCACGACGGCCATGGCCGAAGAGGTGCCGAAGTCGAAATTGCCGAAGGCGGTCTCGTAGATCTGGATCGGCAGGGTGGCGGTGGCGCCGGCCGGCCCGCCCTTGGTCAACGGCCAGATCACCTGGAAGGAGTTGAAGGTCCAGACGGTCGACAGCAGCACGCAGGTCATCAGCACCGGCCGCAGCAGCGGCAGGGTGATGCGGCGGAAGATCTGGACCGGCCGGGCGCCATCGATCCACGCCGCCTCGACGAGATCGTCGGGGATGCGCTGCAGCCCGGCCATCAGCGTCACCACCATGAAGGGGATGCCGAGCCAGGCGTCGACCACCACGGTGGCGATGAAGGCCGTGGTCTCCTGGCCGAGGAAGGAGATCGGCTCGCGGATCGCGCCGGTGACCAGGAGCACGGCGTTGATCCAGCCGGACTGGCCGTCCAGCACCCAGCGCCAGGAGATCGCGGCGATCACCGCCGGCGTCACCCAAGGCAGCATCAGCAGCGCCAGGTAGACCTTGCGGCCGGGGAAGGGGCGCTGCAGCAGCAACGCCCCGCCCAGGCCGATCAAAAGCTTCGCCCCCACCGAGCAGGCGGTCCACACCACCGTCAGCTGCAGCGTCCGCAGGAAGGCCGGCTCCTGCACCAGCGCCAGGAAGTTCTCACTCCCGACGAAGTCGTTGCCCTCCCAAGGCGCGGTCAGCACCACATGGTGCACCGACTGCCAGAAGATGCGCAGGACCGGCAGGCCCAGCAGCGCCGCGATCAGCAGCAGCGGCAGCGCCAGATAGGGCCAGGGCGCCCGGTCCGGCGACCAGGGGCGGGCGCGGGTGGCTCTCCGCGGCGCGGTGGAGGCGAGCGCGACCACGGGGTCAGGCGCGCGGTTCGATGCGGGCCTTGCGGATCTTCTCCGCCGCCGCATCCAGCGCCTCCTGCGGCGTCGCCTTGCCCAGGATCGCCGACTGCACCGCCTCGACCAGGATCTTCTCGAAAGGCTGCCAGGCCCGCGGCGTCGGCTGGGCGAAACCGTTCGCCTTCATGGCGATGAAGGTCTGCCAGAACGGCGTCTTGAAGGTGTCCATCTGCTCCTCCTCCGCCAGCAGCGGCACCAGCCCGCTGGTCGCGTCCCATTTGGCGTGGATGTCGGGCTGCAGCAGATAGGCGACGAACTTGCCGGCCGCCTCGGGATGCTCGCTCTTGGCCGAGATGGCGAGGCTGTCGGAGACCAGCTCGCCCTTGCACTCCTTGCCGCAGGGCAACGGCGCGACGGCGTAGGGCGCGGTCTTGTTGTCGGGGTCGAGGCCCATGATCGCCTTGCCCCAGGGGCCGCTGACCATCATCGCGATCTTGCCCTGGGCGAACAGCGGCGGGTGCTGCTCGCGGTTCAACTCCAGCGGGTTGGGCACGACCTTGTCCTTCTGGAACAGGTCGACATAGAACTGCAGCGCGCCCACCGCCTCCGGGCTGTTGATCTTGGTCTCGCCCGACGAATCAAAGGCTTCGCCGCCGTTCTGGTAGACGAAGTTCAGGAACTGGCTGACCAGGGTGACGTGGGCGGCCGCGGCGGTGGCGTAGCCGTACATGCCCGGGTTCTTCTCGGTCACCGCCTTGGCCGTCGCCACCAGCTCGTCCCAGGTCTTGGGCGGGGTCGGGATCAGGTCGGTGCGGTAGTAGAGGGCCTGGGTCGAGAACGCCATCGGCACGGCCATCTGCTTGCCGCCGAACTGCGCCGCGACGCGCACCGGCTCCGGGATCCGCCCCAGCGTCTCGGCGTCGACCAGGCCATCCACCGGCTGGATCGCGCCCATCATCGAGAACTCCGCGACGTTGCGGGTGCCGATATAGGCGACATCGGCGGCGCGGCCGGCGATGAAGTCGGTCGACAGCTTCTGGAACGCCTCGTCCCAGCCCACGCCCTCGACCTTCACGGTGATGTCCGGGTTCTTCTCCTGGAAGCCGGCGACGATCTCGCCCAGCAGCTTCTGGTTCCGCTCCTCACTGGCCCCGGGGATGAAGAAGCGGATCTCCTCGGCCAGGGCCGGCCCGGCGAGGCCGGCGGCGATGACGAGGATGCAAAGGCTCGGCCCGAGCCGCGTTGTGCGCAGGTTCATTCTAGCCTCCCGTGGCTGGTGTTGGTTGGCTTGGGGATAGCCCCGATCCCGGAGGATCAGGGCGGGCGTCTCATCCCGCCCTGGCGCAACAGCAGGTCCAGCGCCAGGCCGACCGCGCCGCGCAGATAGCCGTCGCCCTCATCGGGGCTGATGACGATCCCGGTGCGGCATTCGTCGAAATTGTAGCCATGGGCGCGGAAGCTCTCGTTCAGCGCCTTCAGCAGATAGATGTTCAGCGCCGGCTGCGGCGCCCGGAACACGATCGCCTCCAGGTCGAACAGGTTGGCGACCTGGGCTAGGGCCTGGCCGATCCAGCGGCCGGCGCAGTCGAAGATCTCGATCGCCTCCGGGTCGCCCTGCGACGCGATATGGGCCAGCACGGCGATGTCGTCGGACAGGCCGCGCTTCAGCGCCTGGCGCGAGATGGCGGACAGGGAGGCCARCGACGCCAGGCAACCGCATTTGCCGCAGCGGCAGGCGGCGCCGGAATAGGGTGCCAGCGACAGGTGGCCGATCTCGCCGGCCTGGCCCTTGCCGCGATAGACGTCGCCGTTGATCGAGATGCCGGAGCCGATCTCGTTCTGCAGGCTCACCACGGCGTAGTTCTCATAGGCCCGGGCCAGGCCCAGCATGCGCTCGGCGACGACGATGGCGTTGGACGGGGTCTCGGCCGCGACGCCGATGCCGAAGGCGTCCTGCAGCGCCGCGGTCAGGCGCTGGCCGGCGCCGATCACCTCGGCCCGGCGCGGCCCGACCTCGCCCAGCACCACGCCGCCGGCGGCGAGGGCGTCCCAGCCGGGGCCGCCCTGGCGGCGCAGGCGGTCCAGCGCGTCGACCAGCGGCGACGGGTCGTCATTGGCCGGGACGGGCAGGGGGATTGGGCTCTGCTTCGGCGTGCCGGCCAGGTCGGCGATCACCAGCTGTGCCGATTCGGCGCCGAGATGCAGGCCCAGCAGCGTGCCGTAGCCGGGGTCGAGGTCCAGCATCATCCGCGGCCGGCCGCCGCCCGACGCCTTGGCGCCGGTCTCGCGCAGCAGGCCGTGGCCGATCAGGGTGCGGACCAGGGGGGTCATGGCCGAGGCGCTGAGGCCGAGCTCGCGCGCCGCCTCGATCCGGCTGGCGCCGCCGCGGCGGTGGATCAGGCGCAGCAGCTCAGAGGCATCACGCCCGCGCAGATCCAGCTCTCCGATGCCTCGCCCCATCTCGCCTCCGCGCGCTGCTCTTCGTTCTCGAAGGCTGCGTCTGATGGGACTCATATTTCAGGATGCCGCAGCGGACAAGCCTGATAATTTCTATTTCAGAAATAAGTCGAGGACGCGACCGAGACACCGTCGCATCGGCGTCCTGCGTCCGAGCGGGGTTGTTAACCTCGAGGCCGTGGTCGGAAGATAGCTGCCTGATTCCCCGATGTCCGAGCCGCGACCGACGATGCCCGACACCCTCACCCTCTACGAGCTGGCCGGCGCCGATGCCGCGCTGCGCTTCAGCCCGCATTGCTGGAAGACCCGCATGGCCCTGGCCCATAAGGGGCTGGAGGCGGACCGGGTGCCGTGGCGGTTCACGGAGAAGGAGGCGATCGCCTTCTCCGGCCAGGGGCTGGTGCCGGTGCTGGTGCATGACGGCGAGACCGTCTCCGACTCCTGGCGGATCGCGCTGTATCTGGAGGAGCGGTTCCCCGACCGGCCGTCGCTGTTCGGCGGTCCCGGCGGCATCGCGCCGGCGCGCTTCGTCAACGACTGGGCCGACATGACCCTGTCTCCCGCGATCGCGCGCATCATCCTGCTCGACATCCATGACCGGGTGCATGACACCGACCGCGCCTATTTCCGCGCCAGCCGCGAGACGCGGTTCGGACGGACGCTGGAGGAGGCCGTGGCCGACCGGCCGGCGCATCTGGCCACCTTCCGCCAGGCCCTGGCCCCGCTGCGACGGAATCTGGCCAGCGCCCCCTTCATCGCCGGGCCGGCGCCGGCCTATGCGGATTACTGTGTCTTCGGCATGCTGATGTGGGCCCGCTGCATCAGCCCGGTCGAGCTGCTGGAGAGCGACGATCCGGTCTTCGCCTGGCGCGACCGGCTGCTCGACGCCTTCGGCGGCGTGGCCCGGGCGGCGCCCTGCGCCTAGGGCGCGACGTCGAAGGCCGGGTGGAACGTCACCGTTCCGCCCGGCACCTCGGCGCCGAAGGGCAGCACCAGGAAGTATTGGGACGGGATGCCCGGCGATTGCAGCCGTGGGTCGGCGGTGAAGCCGAAGCGGCTGTAGTAGCCCGGCGCCCCGGCCAGGACGCAGCCTTGGGCGCCGAGGGCGCGGATCCGGTCGAGGCCGGCGCGGATCAGGGCCTGGCCGATGCCCTGGCCCTGCCGGTCGGGGCGGACCGCCACGGGGCCGAGCCCGTACCAGTCCCGGGCCGTGCCGTCGATGGCGACGGGCGAAAAGGCGACCTGGCCAAGGATTTGGCCGTCCTCCTCCGCCACCAGCGCCAGCGCTCCGGCGGCCCGCAGCGCGTCGAGGATGGCCGGCTCGCGGCCGTCGCTGTAGGGCCGGCCGCGGAAGGCGTCGCCGACCAGCTGCCGCACCACGGCATCGTCATCCGGCTGCTGGTCCCTGATCATGCCGCTGTCCCCGACTCAGGTGTCGAGCATGGTCAGGGCGGCCTTGCGGTCGCCCGGCTTCAGCTTCAGGAACAGCGCCCGGGCTGCCTTGATGTCGCGCTCGACCCCGCTCTCCGCCGCGGCCTTCAAGGCCACCGCCGTCGCGTGTTCCGGCCCGCAGATGAAGGCCACCGCCTTGGCCAGGCGCCCCATGGCTTCGCGATCGATCTTGGTCTCGTCCATCCCGGTCCTGCTCCCTGCCGTCGGGGGTCTCAGGACCGGTTTGAACCATCGCCGGAGCGTTGCACAGGATTTTCCGCCCGGCGGCGCCGGTCAGTCGCCGGTCCGTTCGAAGCGCATGATCCAGTTGGTCTCCCAGCTGTCGCCGCCATCGGTGGAGAAGGCTTGGTCCCAGCGCGCCGAATGCCCGGTGATCTCCGACCAGATGAAGCGCACCCGGATCGGCGTGCCCTCCCAGACGTCGTCGGCGAAGAAGGTGCCGATTCCGTTCTCGAAGCGGCCGCGCAGCGGCGCCTCGTCCATCTTCAGGGTGCGGCCGTCGAACCACCAGATCGACCACAGCTTCGACTCGGCGTCGAACAGGCGCAGCGTGGCGGCGCGGTAGGTGCCGGCCGGCAGCTCCAGGATGTTGTCGTCGATGGTGCCCAAGCCGCCGATCAGCGGGCGCATCTCGGAGGCGCCGGCGAACTCGTCCCACAAGGTGTCGCCGGCCAGGCGGCGGCGCAGCCGGCGGTGCGACACCGACCAGCGGCCGAACAGCGGGCCGAAATCGTCGCGGCCGTCGTTCGGCATATCGGGGACGCTGGAATCGGTGCCGGGGGCGGGCTTGGCGAACAGGGCGGGCATCGGTCTCTCCGGGTTGGACTGTCGATGCGACGGAGAATGACGGCGGCCAACTGACATCCAGTGTCAGGATTTTTTCGGCTATGCTCGCGCCATGCGCGCCAACCGCCTGCTGTCGATCCTGCTGCTGCTGCAGTCCCGCGGCCGCCTGACCGCGCAGGCGCTGGCGGCGGAGTTCGAGGTGTCGGTGCGCACCGTCTACCGCGACATCGACGAGCTCTCCGCCGCCGGCGTGCCGGTCTATGCCGACCGCGGGCCGGGCGGCGGCTTCGCGCTGCTGGACGGCTACCGCACCCGGCTGACCGGGATGACCGCGAGCGAGGCCGAGACCCTGCTGCTGGCCGGGCTGCCCGGGCCGGCGGCGGATCTCGGCCTGGCCGAACCGCTGGCGGCGGCGCGGCTGAAGCTGCTGGCGGCGGTGCCGCAGGCGGCGGGGGAGGGCGCGGCCCGGGTCGGCGACCGCTTCCACCTCGACCCGGTCGATTGGTACCGCCGGGCCGAGCCGCCGCCGCACCTGCCGGCGATCGCCCGGGCGGTGTGGGGCCAGCGGCGGCTGGTGATCCGTTACGAGAGCTGGTCTGCGACAGTGCGGCGCACGGTCGACCCGCTCGGCCTCGTGCTGAAGGCCGGCGCCTGGTACCTGATGGCGCGGATCGGCGACGGCATCCGTGCCGACATCCGCACCTACAAGGTCGCCAAGGTGCTGGATCTCGACGTGCTGCCGGACGGCTTCGACTACCCCGCCGGCTTCGACCTGGCGGCGCAGTGGCAGGAATCGCTGCAGCGCTTCGCCCGCGAGCTGCGCCGGGCCGAGGCGGTGCTGCGTGTGTCGCCGGAGGCGCTGCCGCTGCTCGACCGGCTCGGCGCCGATGCAGTCGAGGCGGTGCAGCGGGCGGAGTCCGACGCCGAGGGCTGGCGGCGGGCGACGGTGCCGATCGAGGGCGTCGGCCACGCCGCAAGGCTGCTGCTCGGCTTCACCGACACCATCGAGGTGCTGGAGCCGCCGGAGCTGCGCCAGGCCCTGGCGGAGGGCGCGCGGCGGGTGACGAAGTTGTATGACAAGGAGGATTGACAATCCCGGCCGGCGGCCTACCGTCCGGCCAATGCCGCGCCTCTCGGAAGGCCCGGCCCGCCAGCAAGAGAGCACACGATGGACAAGCGCGGCCTGCGGAAGGGCCTGACCAGCTACGGCGATGCCGGCTTCTCGCTGTTCCTGCGCAAGGCCTTCATCAAGGCCATGGGCTATTCCGACGACGCGCTGGACCGGCCGATCATCGGCATCGTCGACACCGGCAGCGACTTCAACCCATGCCACGGCAACGTGCCGGCGCTGATCGAGGCGGTGAAGCGCGGGGTGATGCTGGCGGGCGGCATGCCGATGGCGTTCCCGACCATCTCGATCCACGAATCCTTCGCCCACCCGACCAGCATGTTCCTGCGCAACCTGATGGCGATGGACACGGAGGAGATGATCCGGGCCCAGCCGATGGATGCGGTGGTGCTGATCGGCGGCTGCGACAAGACCGTGCCGGCCCAGATCATGGCCGCGGCCAGCGCCGACCTGCCGGCGATCGTGCTGCCGACCGGCCCGATGGTGGTCGGGCACCACAAGGGCGAGGTGCTGGGCGCCTGCACCGACTGCCGGCGGCTGTGGGGCCGCTACCGGGCCGGCGAGATCGACGATGAGGAGATCGAGGCGGTGAACGGCCGGCTGGCGCCGTCGGTCGGCACCTGCATGGTGATGGGCACCGCCAGCACCATGGCGATCCTGGCCGAGACGCTGGGCCTGTCGCTGCCCGGCGCCGCCGCCATCCCGGCGACCCATGCCGACCGCATCCGCTGCGCCGAGGCCACTGGCCAGGCGGCGGCGCGGATGGCGGTTACCGGCGGGCCGCGGCCGTCCGAGATCCTGGGCCCCGGCGCCTTCCGCAACGCCATGGTGGCGCTGCAGGCGGTGGGTGGGTCGACCAACGGGCTGGTGCATCTGGCCGCCGTCGCCGGCCGGGTCGGGCAGCCCCTGGACTATGCCGAGTTCGACCGGATCGGGCGCGAGACGCCGGTGCTGATCGACCTCAAGCCCTCCGGCGCGCATTACATGGAGCATTTCCACCATGCCGGCGGCGTGCCGCACCTGCTGGCGGAGCTGCAGGACCTGCTAGACCTGACCGTGCCGACCGTGGCCGGCGGCACCCTGGCCGACACGCTGCCCAAGCCGGGCGAATGGCGCGACGAAGCGGTGATCCGGCCGCGGTCGAACCCGCTGAAGGCGCAAGGCGCCATGGCGGTGCTGCAGGGCAATTTGTGCCCGCGCGGCGCGGTGATCAAGCAGTCGGCGGCGACGGCGGCGCTGCTGCAGCACACCGGTCGGGCGGTGGTGTTCGAGTCGATCGAGGACATGGCGGCGCGGATCGACGATCCCGATCTCGACGTCGCGGCCGACGACGTGCTGGTGCTGTGCAGCGCCGGGCCGAAGGGCGCGCCGGGCATGCCGGAGGCCGGCTACCTGCCGATCCCGCGCAAGCTGGCGCAGCAGGGGGTCAAGGACATGGTCCGCCTGTCCGATGCGCGGATGAGCGGCACCGCCTTCGGCACCATCGTGCTGCACATCACGCCGGAATCGGCGGATGGCGGGCCGCTGGCGCTGGTGCGCACCGGCGACCGGATCCGGCTCGACACCGCCGGCCGGCGGCTGGACCTGCTGGTCGACGACGCCGAGCTGGCCCGCCGCGCGGCCCAGGCGCCGCCGCCGAGGCCGGCGCCGGACCGCGGCTATGCCCGGCTGTTCCACGACAGCGTGCTGCAGGCCGATGAGGGCTGCGATTTCGACTTCCTGGTGCCCGGCCGGAAGGCCGGCTGAACCGACCGACTGAGGATGGCCTCCATGCCGAGACTGACCGGCGTCATCGCCGCCGCCGCCACGCCGCTGCGCGACGATCTCTCCATCGATCATGAGCGGCTGGTCATGCATTGCCGCTGGCTGCTCGGCGACGGCGGCTGCGACGCCGTCAACCTGCTCGGCACCACCGGCGAGGCGACATCCTTCTCGCTCGAGCAGCGGCTGGCGGCGATGCGGGTGGTGGCCGAGGCCGGCCTGCCGATGCACCGCTTCATGGTCGGCACCGGCGCCTCGGCGCTGGCCGATGCGGTGCGGCTGACCGCGGAGGCCAAGGCGCTGGGCTTTGCCGGGGCGCTGCTGCTGCCGCCCTTCTACTACAAGGGCATCGACGATGAGAGCCTGGCGGCCTATGTCGACACGGTGATCGACCGGGTCGGGGCCGAGGGGCTCGGCCTCTACCTCTATCACATCCCGCAGAACACCGGCGTGCCCTGGCCGATCGAGGTGGTGGCGCGGCTGGCCGAGCGGCATCCGGGCACCCTGGCCGGGCTGAAGGATTCCTCAGGCGACATCGCCTATTCGACCGATCTGGCCGGGCGGGTGCCGGGCATCGCAGTGTTCCCGAGCTCCGAGGCCACGCTGGGTCTGACGAAGGAGCGCGGCTTCGCCGGCTGCATCTCGGCCACCACCAACGTCACCGGCCCCCTGGCCCGGATCGCCTTCCACCAGGCCGGCAGTCCGGAGGCGGAGACCGCGGTGGCCGCCGCCGCGGCGGTGCGGGCCGCGCTGAGCACCGTCACCCTGGTGGCGGCGGTCAAGGACACGGTGGCCGAGATCCATGGCGACGCCGCCTGGCGCCGGCCGCACCCGCCGCTGCGTCCGCTGACCGAGGCCGAGCGCCGGACCCTGCGCGAGGCGCTGGCCGGAACCGAGTATCCGCAGCTGTTCGGGCGCTGAGGGGCGGAGAGTGATGGCGCTCCCCATCCTCTTGGCCGTCATTCCCGCGAAAGCGGGAATCTCTCGCCGGTCTGACGTGACGAGATCCCCGCTTTCGCGGGGATGACGAGGGTTTTGGTATATGCAAGCCGGAGCGGCGCGCGGACGCGCGCAGCCCCTCCCCCAACCCCCTCTCGCAAGGGGAGGGGGAGAGTGGAAGGGAAAGGTGGCTTCGTAGGTTGGGTTCGCGGCAAGCGAACCCAACAGGCCATGGCGCGGCGGCGAGATGTTGGGTTCGAAGGCGAACCCAACCTACGCGGTCACGCCGCACCAGCGCTCAGCTGCTGTCCGGTTCCGCTGGCTTAGGCATAGGCCGGCCGACGCCGGACTCATCCGGCGGGTGGGGCCAGCCCTCTGCGGGTTCGCGATCGTCAGCCTCGGTGGGCTCCGCCTCCGTCTCGGCAACGTCGTCCATACCCTGCGGCTGCCGGATCGGATGCGGCGGGCGGCCGATCTTGCGGCACACCGCTTTCAGGAACTCCTCCGGCGACAGCGTGTCGATCTGCACGTCCAGGATCTCGTCCTCGACCAGCCTCTCCCGCACCAGCTTCCGCACACGTTCGACGTCGTCGGCGTCGTCCGGCTTCGTCACCGCCTGGACCACCGCCTCCGCGGCCTGCTCCCGGCGCTGCCGCCGGCGCTCCTGCTCGCCCGATGCCTTGCGCTTTTCCCGGCGCATCAGATAGTCGGTCCGGATCCGCTCGGTCATCGCCAGCGACAGCCGCACCGACCGGGACAGCCGCGACTGCGTCAGCCCGAAATCCGGTGTGTCCGGCCCCGCGGGCGTCCTGTCCTGCTGCCGCTCGATCATCCGCTTGGTGCGCAGGTCGGACTGGACCAGTTCGCGCAGCGCATCCAGCGCCCATCCCGTCCAATGCATGTCGGCGTCGGTCGGCCGGATCTCGTCGGAGTCGGGTTGCGCCATGTCCATAGAACGTATCATGAACGATAGCAGCCGGTAATACTACTGCGATCGTGCTCGCCGCCAGCGCACCCAGCGGGTCTACACCGCCCGCCAGTCTCCGAAGGTGGCGGCCTGGCCGTGCAGAGTGCCGGCCTCGTCGATCAGCTGCCAGACGATGGCGCTCTCGATCCGGAAGCGGCGGCCCGACCTGGCGATGCGGATGCCGCGATAGTCGCCGATGAAGCCGTCGCGGGTAACGGCGTCCAGCAGGCGCTGCCGCTCCGCCCGGTCCGGCGCCTCGGCCGAGAGGCGGGAGGACAGGCCGGTGAACTCGTCCCAGCCATATTCGAAGCAGGCCTGGGCCGCCCGGTTGGCGTAGACGAAGCGCGGGTCGGCCGCGGTGTTGTGGGCGAGTACGCAGAAGGGAGCGTCGTCGTACAGCCAGCGCGCCCGGGCTGCGTCGTCGTCTCCGACGTCGTCCGGCAGCAGCGGCGCGCCGACCAGCCGGGCATGACTGCCGGCCAGGAGGCGCAGGAAATCGGGATCGCGGGCCAGGCCCGCGGGACGGAGGCGCGGGGCGCGGAGAGGCTGGGCCATCACAGGTTGCTCGCTCTCGGATTGATGCCGAGGATGTGCCCGGCATCGACCGGCACCGTGACCAGGGTCGAGGTCGTGGCGCTGCGATGGGCGTCGAGGATGTCGTCCAGATTGCCGAGGTCGGGGTGGAGCGCGGCCGAGCGCCAGCCGCAGGCGCCGGCCATGGCGGCGAAATCCATCCGGGCCAGGCGGTGGTGGCGGCGCGAGGCCGGCGCGTCCGGGATGATCGTGTGCACCCCCTGCTCGATGATGCCATAGCTGGCGTTGTCGAGCAGGAACAGCAGGATCCCCAGGTCGCTGGCCTCCGCCAGATATCCGGCGAACAGACGGAAGCAGCCGTCGCCGGTGAAGCCGACGACATCGCTGTCCGGTGCTGCCAGCCTGGCGCCGATGGCCAGGCCGAGCACATTGCCCATGGCCGAGCCGCGATACAGCGAGAAGAAGCGCGCCTGCGGGTGGGGGCGCTGGACCACATATTGGCGGTCCTTGTAGGCCAGGCAGACGTCGTCGAAGCCGATGGTGCCCGGCCGCCAGCGGGCGTCCAGCGCCCGGAACAGTGCGGCCATGTCGACATGGCCTGGCCTGGGCGCCCCGGGATGGCGCGTGTTGAGGTCGTCCGGCGCCGGGCCGGTCCGGCGGGTCTCCGGCGGGTGCCGTTCGAGCCGGCCGAGCAGGGACCGGAGCGCCGTCTCCAGCGGAGCGACGAGCTGCCGGTAAGCGCCGGCGGCACGATGGCCGAAGCCGCCGTCGACCTGGCCGTAGCCGTCCGGCAGGCCGGTCAGGATGAAGGTATCGCCGGCGGCATAGGGGGCGTGGTTGACCGTGTACTCGTCCGGGCAGGCCCCGAGCACCAGCAGCACGTCCTCCGCCCCGATGCCCTGCCAGAG
Organism: Inquilinus sp. YAF38; assembly: GCF_052113205.1. NCBI lineage: Bacteria > Pseudomonadati > Pseudomonadota > Alphaproteobacteria > Rhodospirillales > Rhodospirillaceae > Inquilinus > Inquilinus sp. YAF38. The sequence continues at coordinate 47,303 of NZ_JBFRCU010000017.1, forward strand.
CCGAATCGCCGCGTCGTTGCCGCCGAAGGAGATAGTGCCGTGGCCGTGGGGATTGCCGCGCTCGACCCCGTTGGCGCCGTTGATGCTCCAGACGATCGGGCTCCCGAGCCGCTCGCACAGGCGGGAGGTCAGTTGCGGCGCGTTGGGATACCGCGCCAGCTCCTCGCCGGCGAGGATGACGACGCGCCGGCCGCGGATGCGCCGGCAGAATGCGTCCGCGAAAGCTTCCGCTTCGGCCAAGGCGAGCGCCGGATCCGGCTGCGGCGGCGCGCGATGCGGGGCCATTTCGGTCCTGAGCGCGCCATGGTCGAGGACCAGGACGACCGGCTTGCAGCGCTGCAGCTGGGCATGGGCCTGGCGCAACTGCCGGTTCATGGTCGCGGCGTCGTCCAGCACGAAGACGCCGTCCGGCAGCTCGGCGCGCAGCTGCGCCAGCATGTTGCTGCCGTGGCGGCTGGTGTCCTGCAGCGGGGACAGGCCTTCGGTCGCTTCCGGCGAGGCCGGAACGATGTAGACCGCCGGGATGTCGTGCAGCTTGGCGTCGCTGAGGCCGCAGCCCAGCAGCTTGGTCGCCGCGCCGGTGGTCGCGATGCAGGCGCCGATGCGGCCGGACGCCAGATAGGTGCCGAGCGGCACGAAGCCGGCGGCATATTCGCCGAGCGACAGGAAGCGCATCCCCTCAGGTTCGCCCAGGCCGGCCGCATCCTCTCCCGCCTGGAGCGGCGCGAGCTTTTCCAGGAACCGGATCGCCCCGCCGCCGGTGACGCCGGCACAGACCTCGATGCCCCATGACTCCAGCGTCGCCACCAGGGTCTCGTAGCCGGTCACGGTTTCCGCAATATGAATATCCATGCGAACGCCTCGTGTTCACGCTATCGTGATTTATTCTGTCGAAAGCCTCTATTCAGGCCGGCAGCGCCGCTTCCACCGTGTTCTGCAGGACCAGGGAGCGCAGCTTGCTGTCGCTGCAGATGGGTTCTTCCGACGCCGTCAGCTCGCGATAGATCGACTCGACCAAGCCTGGTGTCGGCGCCAGGCCGAAGGCCTCGATCTTCGCCTTCAGCGCGTGCCGGCCGGAATGACGGCTGATCACCATCCGCCGCTCGGCGCCGAACCGGTCCGGCTCCAGGAACTCGTAGGTCTGGGGGTTGCGGATGATCGCGGCCTGGTGGATGCCCGCCGCGGTGGCGAAGGCATTCTCGCCGATGATGGCCTTGCCGCGCGCCATCGGCAGGCCGAGGCTCTCGATCAGCAGCCGGCAGGCGGCATAGACCCGGCCGACATCGATGGTCGTCGACCGGTTGAAATGCATCGGATGGGCGGTCAGGGCGGCGACCACCTCCTCCAGGGCACAGTTGCCGGCGCGCTCGCCGATGCCGCACAGCGTCACCTGGATCTCGTCGATGCCCGCCTCGATGGCGGCGAGGGTGTTGGCGACGGCCAGACCGAGATCGTCATGGGCGTGCATGGCGACCTTGACCCCTAGCGGCACGCTCGCCCGCACGATGTCGACCAGACCCACCACCCGGCCGGGCAGCAGGCAGCCGACGGTGTCCGGGATCAGGATCATCGTGGCGCCGGCCCGGGCCGCGACTTCGCACATCGCGCCGAGGAACTCCGGGGCGGCCCGGGTGGCATCCTCGGGGGCGACGCAGATGTCGTCGAAGCCGATCTGCCGGGCCAGCTCGACGGCGCTCTCGATCTCCTCCAGCGCCTGCTGGTGCGTGATCTGGCGCTTGTGGCGCAGGTGGATCTCGGAGGCGACGCCGAGGATCTCGATCTGCGATGCGCGGGCCGGCTCCACGGCTTTGGCGGCGGCCTCGATGTCGGTGCGGTTGGCCCGGGCGAAGGCGCAGATCCGGCTGTCGCGCACGGCTTCCGCGATGGCGCGCACGGCGGCAAGGTCGTTGTCGGACGCCGCCGGGAAGCCTGCCTCGATGGTGTTCACCCCGAGCGCTTCGAGCTCGCGGGCGATGCGCAGCTTCTGCTGCAGCGACATGGCATTGCCGGGCGCCTGCTCGCCGTCGCGCAGGCTGGTGTCGAAGATCGTCAGCGGCCTCTGCAATGAAACAGTCGACACGATCGAACCTCCATTGCCCCGAGTTCAGGGCGTGAATTGCTTCACCCGATCCGTCGTCGCTCGCGGTGACGGAGCCGGATCGGTGCGGCAATCATGTTGTTGGGTGCAGTTGTCTTGGCCTTATTCGCGCGGCGCGAATATAGTTGAGAATGCATGATCTGTTTGTCCGATGTTACTTACGCCATCGGAGTTTTCAGAGTCAAAAGATTCCTTATCTCAAAAAATGCAATCAATTTTATTTGAATGATGGGAGAGAGGGAGGAAAATGCATTGATTTTATCGCGATATTAGGATTTCTGTCATGATATTCTCTGCCTATTGTTGCGGCATATGCTCAAAATACGGCAAATGTTAATTTCGACGGCTCTGCCCCGAAGATGCGGAGTGGCGTTGCGAATCGAATAAGTATCCGCTTATATGAGCGCATGACCGCGCCCGAGATCTTCCAGGCCCTGGCCGACCCGACCCGCCGCGCCGTGTTCGAGCGGCTGGCCGCCGGCGAGCTGAGCGTGACCGAGCTGAAGGCCGGCTTCGCCGTGTCGCAGCCGGCGATCTCGCAGCATCTCGCAGCCCTGCGCCGGGCCGGGCTGGTGGCGGAGCGGCGCGACGGCCGCTTCGTCTACTACCGCGCGGCGCCGGAGGGCCTGGCGCCGCTGGCCGGCTGGATCGACCGCTACCGCGCCTTCTGGCCCGAGAAGGTGGCGCGCCTGAAGTCCCTGCTCGAGGATATGGATGATGCGTGAGCCGAAGCCGGACGACGCTGTCGTCGTCGATTGCGACCTGGACCATCCGCCGGAGAAGGTGTGGCGGGCGCTGACCGAGCCGGAGCTGCTCGGCGCCTGGCTGCTGCCGAACGACATCGAGGCCGAGCAGGGGAAGCGCTTCACCCTGCGGGACGGGCCGGGAACGGGTCAGCCGATCGATTGCGAGGTGCTGGCGGCGGAGCCGCCGCGGCTGCTGCGCTACAGCTGGCGCGGCCGCGACGCGGATGCCGATGGCCGGACGCTGGACACGGTGGTGACCTTCACCCTGGACGGCACGGCGGCGGGCGGCACCCGGCTGCGCATCGTGCACAGCGGCTTCCGGACAGAGGCCCGGGTGCTGCCCTGGACCGGGACGCCGGCGCCGCGGCGCCAGCGGCGCCCCGCGGCACGGCCGCTGGCCAAGGCCTGCGCGGTCGGCGGGAGGCTGCGATGGGCGGCGTGACCATGAGCCTGGTGCCGATGGTGGTGGAGCAGTCGGGCCGCGGCGACCGCGCCTTCGACATCTTCTCGCGCCTGCTGCGCGACCGGATCGTGTTCCTGAACGGCCCGATCGATGACGGCGTCTCGGCACTGGTCTGCGCCCAGCTGCTGTTCCTGGAATCGGAGGACCCGCGGAAGGAGATCGCGATGTACGTCAACTCGCCCGGCGGGGTGGTGAGCAGCGGTCTCGCGATCTACGACACGATGCAATACATCAAGAGCCCGGTTTCGACCGTGTGCATGGGCACGGCGGGGTCGATGGGGGCCTTCCTGCTGATGGCCGGGGCGCCGGGCCGGCGCATCGCCCTGCCCAACGCCCGGGTGGTGCTGCACCAGCCCTCCGGCGGCTTCCAGGGCCAGGCCTCGGACATCGAGCGCCATGCCGAGGACATCGTGAAGCTGAAGCGGCAGCTGAACGGGATCTACGCCCGGCATTGCGGCCGGACCTATGACGAGGTCGAGCGCACCCTCGACCGCGACCGCTTCATGACCGCCGCGGAGGCGAAGGACTGGGGCATCGTCGACCACATCTTTGCGCATCGGGAGGAGGCGGCCTGATGCCTTCCACCCATTTTCCCACCGTCATTCCCGCGAAAGCGGGAATCTCCATCCGAATGGCGTGAAGAGATCCCCGCTTTCGCGGGGATGACGAAAAATGGGTGGCTATTCCTCCTTCACCGCGGCCAGCACCCGGTCGATGAAGGCATCCGCCGCGCCCAGGTGGCGGGCGGGGTCGCGCAAGGCGGGCCAGTCGATCGGGGCCGTCGAGGCCTCGGCCAGCAGGTCGAACAGGTGACGGCCGGAGGCGGTGGCTTTCGCCGCCGCCTCCTTGACCAGGCGCTGTGCTTCCGGGCGCGGCATGTGGGCGGCGAGGGCGAAGCTGGCGGCCTCGGCCAGCAGCAGGCCGTGCGAGGCCTCGAACTGCCCGGCCATGCGGGCCGTGTCGACGGTCAGGCTGCCGGTGACGGCCAAAGCGTGGTTCAGCGCGGCGCCGGCGGCCACCGCCATCTGCGGCAAGGCCAGCCATTCGACCGGCCAGGCGGCGCCGTCGCGCTCATGCTCGTGCAGCATCGCCTGCTGCAGTTGGCCGGCGAGGCCGGCGTTGAAGCGGGCGAGGGCGACCAGCGTCTCCGGCCCCACCGGGTTCGACTTCTGCGGCATTGTAGACGACCCGCCGCCGGCGCCCGGCCGCACCTCCGCCACCTCGGTCTGAGCCAGCAGGATCAGGTCGCGGCCCAGCTTGCCCAGCGTGCCGGTCACCAGCGCCAGCCAGCCGGCGAATTCGGCGATGCCGTCGCGCTGGCTGTGCCAGGGCATCGGCGGCACGGCGAGGTCGAGGATCTCGGCCAGCGCTGCTTCGACCCTGGTGCCGTGCTCGCCCAGCGCGCCCAGGGTTCCGCTGGCGCCGCCGAAGGAGAGCAGCAGCAGGCGGGGCTTCAGTTGGTTGAGACGGTCGCGGTCGCGCAGCAGCGGCGCCAGCCAGCCGGCTGCCTTCAGGCCAAACGAGGTCGGCGTCGCCTGCTGCGACCGGGTGCGGCCGGGCATCACCGTGGCGCGATGGGCGTCGGCGAGGCCGGCCAGGGCCTGGATCAGCGCGTCCAGCCGGCTTTCCTGGATCGCGATCACCCGGCGCAGCCGCAGCACCAGCCCGGTGTCGAGGATGTCCTGGCTGGTGGCGCCCCAATGCACCGCCTGGGCCGCCTCGTCGCCCGCCGACGCGGCGACCGCCTGGCGCAGCGCCGCCACCAGGGCCGGCACCGGCACGCCGTCCTCGGCCGTCTTGGCCGCCAGCGCCGCCGGATCGGGGATGAGCGCGCCGGACGCGGCGGTTATCGCGCTGGCCGCCGCGGCCGGGATCACGCCGCAGCGCGCCTCGGCCTCGGCCAGCGCCCCCTCGACCCGCAGCATCGTCCGCAGCGCCGCGTGGTCGCTGAACAGGACGGCGATCTCCGCGTCGGAGAGCAGCGGGCCGAACAGGGCGGAATCGAAGGGCGAGACGGTCATGGCGGCACTGTATCCCACGGGTCGGTCAGTCGTGACGTCCCAAAAAACGTCATTGCGAGCGCAGCGAAGCAATCCAAAGCCGCACGTGCGGAGGCATGGATTGCTTCGTCGGCTTCGCCTCCTCGCAATGACGGTGAAGGGGACTCAGACCGCTTCCAGCGCCAGGGCGATGCCCTGGCCGACGCCGATGCACATGGTGGCCAAAGCGCGCTTGCCGCCGCCGAGGCTGAGCTGCAGCGCCGCGGTGCCGGCGAGGCGGGCGCCGGACATGCCGAGCGGGTGGCCCAAAGCGATGGCGCCGCCATTCGGGTTCACCTGCGGCGCGTCGTCCGGCAGGCCGAGGTCGCGGGTCACGGCCAGGGCTTGGGAGGCGAAGGCCTCGTTCAGCTCGATCACGTCGAAATCGCCGATCGACAGGCCGAGCCGCGCCAGCAGCCTGCGGCTGGCGGGGGAGGGGCCGAAGCCCATGATCCGCGGCTCGACGCCGGCCGTGGCGCCGCCCAGGATGCGGGCGATCGGGGTCAGGCCGTGGCGCGCCGCCGCTTCCTCCGACGCCACGATCAGCGCCGCGGCGCCGTCATTGACGCCCGAGGCGTTGCCGGCGGTGACGGTGCCGCCCTTGCGGAACGGGGTGGGGAGGGCGGCCAGCTTGTCCAGCGAGGTCTGGCGCGGATGCTCGTCGCGGTCGACCACCACCGGCTCGGCCTTGCGCTGCGGGATGGTCACCGGGACGATCTCGCGCGCCAGCCTTCCGTTGGCCTGGGCCGCCAGGGCCTTCTGCTGGCTGCGCAGGGCGAAGGCGTCCTGGTCGGCGCGGGTGACGCGGAACTGCTCGGCGACGTTCTCGCCGGTCTCCGGCATCGAATCCGTGCCGTACAACTGCTCCATCCGCGGGTTGACGAAGCGCCAGCCGATGGTGGTGTCGTAGACCGCGTTGGTGCGCGAGAAGGCCGTCTCGGCCTTCGGCATGACAAAGGGCGCGCGCGACATGCTCTCGGCGCCGCCGGCCAGCATCAGCTCGGCCTCGCCGGCCTTGATCGCGCGGGCGGCGATGGTCACGGCGTCGAGGCCGGAGCCGCAGAGGCGGTTGATGGTCGAGCCCGGGATCGACTGCGGCAGCCCGGCCAGCAGCAGGGCCATGCGGGCGATGTTGCGGTTGTCCTCGCCGGCCTGGTTGGCGCAGCCGAGGACGACGTCGTCGACCGCCTCCCAGTCGACCTTGCCGTGGCGTTCCATCAGCGCCTTCAGCGGGATGGCGGCGAGGTCGTCGGCACGGACCGCGGACAGGGCGCCGGCATAGCGGCCGATCGGGGTGCGCAGATAGGCGCAGATATAGGCGTCGCGGCTCATGCGGCCTCTCCATGGGCGATGCGGGTGCGCTCCTTCAGGTCGCGCAGCGTCTTCAGCTCGAGCGCCGAGGGCGGCGGGGTCTCCTCGAGATTGTCGGCGAAGCGGACGGTCCAGCCGCAGGTCTCCTGCACCTGGTCGCGGGTTGCGCCCGGATGCAGCGAGATCACGGTGAACTCCTTGGTCACGGGGTCGGGGCGCCACACCGCGAGGTCGGTGACCAGCAGGGTCGGGCCCTTGGTGGTGACGCCGTGGCGGGCGCGGTCGTCGCCGCCGGTGCCGTGGCCGAGCGAGGTGAAGAAGTCGATGGTGTCGACCATGCCGCGCTTGTTCTGCTTCATGGTGATGAAGATCTCGCCGCAGGAGGTCGCGATCTCCGGCGCGCCGCCGCCGCCCGGCAGGCGGACCGTGGGCTTGTGGTAGTCGCCGATCACCGTGGTGTTGATGTTGCCGAAGCGGTCGAGCTGGGCGGCGCCGAGGAAGCCGATCGTGACCCGGCCGCCCTGCAGCCAGTAGCGGAACATCTCCGGCACCGAGACGGTGGTGACGGCGGTGTCGCACAGCTCGCCATCGCCGATCGACAGCGGCAGCACCTCGGGCGCGGTGCCGATGGTGCCGCTCTCATAGATCAGGGTGATGTCCGGAGCGTGGGTCAGCCGCGCCACGTTGCAGGCGGCGGAGGGTGCGCCGATGCCGACGAAGCACACGTCGTCGTTGCGCAGCGCCCGGGCCGCCGCGATGGTCATCATCTCGTCGGGGGTGAAGGCGTCGGCCATGTTCAGGCCCTCCCGCTCAGCGTCGCGACCCGGCCGGCGAAGGCGTCGGGGGCGCTGTCGATCACGTTGGTCTTCATCCAGGCCAGGAAGGCCTCGCGGTCGGTCGCGATCTTGTCCCAGGCCAGGTAGAAGGCGTTGTCGCGCGGATAATAGCCATGGGCGTAGGACGGATGGGCGCCGCCCGGGACAGGGACGATCGAGGTCACGGTCCAGCGCGGCAGCACGCAGGCATTGGGATGGACGTCGTCGAAATCCTCGACGATCTCCTCCACCGTCACCACCGAGCGCTTGGCGGCCAGAACCGCCTCCTTCTGCACCCCGACGATGCCTTCGATCAGCACGTCGCCGCGGCGGTTGGCCTTCTGGGCGTGGATGAAGGACACGTCCGGGCGGATCGCCGGCACGGCCGCCAAGGTCTCGCCGGTGAAGGGGCAGGTGACCGACCGGATGTTCGGGTTGACCTCGGCCAGGCCGGCGCCGCGATAGCCGCGGAACACGGCGCAGGGCAGGCCGGCCGCCCCGGCCTCATAGGCATTGGCCATGGCGGCGTGGGAGTGTTCCTCGATCTCCACCGGGTTCGGCCAGCCCTTCTCGACCGCGTCGCGCAGCCGGCGCAGCAGGCCGACGCCGGGGTTGCCGGCATAGGAGAAGACGAGCTTGCGGGCACAGCCCATGCCGATCATCTGGTCGTAGACCAGGTCCGGCGTCATCCGCACCAGGGTCAGGTCGCGCCGTCCCTGGCGGATCGCCTCATGCGCGGCGGCGTGCGGGATCAGATGGGTGAAGCCCTCGAAGGCCGCGGTGTCGCCGTCGCGGAGGTTGTCGGCGACGGCCTCGGCCAGGGTCTGGAATTTTGCCATGGGGTCAGATCTCGAAGAAGACGGTCTCGCCGTCGCCCTGCATGCGGATGTCGAAGCGGTAGCGGCCGGGGCCGTCGGCGTGGGCGACCAGGGTGCCGCGGCGGGACTCGGGCACCGCGTTCAGCACCGGGTCCTGGGCATTGGCCGCTTCCTCCGGGAAATAGATCCGGGTGTAGCAATGCACCAGCAGGCCGCGCATGAAGACGATGACGCTGAGATGCGGTGCCTGGCCCGGCCCCGGCGCGCCCGGCCGGATGCTGTCGAAGACGAAGCGCCGCTCCGGATCCGTGCCGGTGCCGCAGCGGCCGAAGCCGGTGAAGCCGTCATTGGCGCTGCGCTGCGGCCCCGGGAACACGCCCTGCGAATCCGCCTGCCAGATCTCGACCAGCGCGTCCTCGATCGGCTGGCCGGCGCCGTCCAGCACCCGGCCGCTGACGCGGATGCGCTCGCCCGGCACGGCGTCTGCGGCGAGGGCGCCATCGGCGACCTGCGGGAAGTCGTAGCCATATTGCCGCGGCGTCAGGCCGTAGGCGAAGAAGGGGCCGACCGTCTGCGATCCGGTCTGGGGAAGTTTCGCCACTGTCACTTCTCCATCGGCGTCGCCACGCGCCCGCGCAGCACGATGTCGAATTCGTAGCCCAGCGCGATCTCCGGCTCGGTCAGGTCGAGGCTGAAGGCCGCGATCAGGCGCTCGCGCCCGGCCGGGTCGGGGATGCTGTTGAACATCGGGTCCAGGGTGTGCAGCGGGTCGCCGGGGAAGTACATCTGTGTCACCAGCCGGGTGGCGAAGKCCGGGCCGAACAGCGAGAAATGGATGTGCTGCGGCCGCCAGGCATTGGCGTGGTTGCGCCAGGGATAGGCGCCCGGCTTGATGGTCAGGAAGCGGTAGCGGCCCTCGGCATCGGTGACGCAGCGTCCGGCGCCCAGGAAGTTGGGGTCCAGCGGCGCGTCATGCTGGTCGGATTTGTGGATGTAGCGGCCGGAGGCGTTGGCCTGCCACAGCTCGACCAGGGTGTTGGCCACCGGCCGGGCATCCTCGTCCAGCACCCTTCCGGTGACGATGATGCGCTCACCCAGCGGCTCGCCATTGACCCGGCCGTTGCGGGTCAGGTCGGCCTCGCCGGACGGGGCGGCGGGGAAGGTCGGGCCCTGATGCTCCGACAGTGGGCCAGAGAGCGGGATCAGTTTCTGCGATGGCGCGCGCAGCACGGTCGAGCGATAGCCCTCGTAGAGATGCGGCGGGTGGATGCGCCAGTCGCGCGGCTGGAAGCTCACTTCTGGTCCTCCCGTTCGGCGAACACTGACTTGGCGATGGCGAAGGCGGAATTCGCCGCCGGCACCCCGGCATAGACCGCGACATGCAGCAGTGCCTCGCGGATGTCCTCCGGCGTGGCGCCGGTGTTGGCGGTGGCGCGGATGTGCATCGCCAACTCCTCATGATGGCCCAGGGCGGCGAGGAGGGCGATGGTCAGCATCGACCGCTCGCGATGGGTCAGCTGCGGCCGGCTCCACACCCCGCCCCAGGCGCCGCGGGTGATGAACTCCTGGAACGGCGCGTCGAATTCGGTGGTGCGGGACTGGGCGCGGTCGACATGGGCGTCGCCCAGCACTTTGCGGCGCACCGCCATGCCCTGGTCGTGCAGCGGGTCAGCCATGGCGGCCATCCTCGATGAAGTCGCGGATCAGCCCGGCCAGCAGCTCCGGCGCCTCGACGCAGGGCAGGTGGCCGGCGCCCGGGATGTCCTGGTAGCGCGCGCTCGGGATCAGGGCGGCGAGCGACCGCACCAGCTCCGGCGTGGTGGCGACGTCATCGGTGCCGCACAGGCACAGGGTCGGCACCGCAACCCCTTGGGCCGCCGCGGTCAGGTCGCCGTCGCGCAGGGCGGCGCAGGCGCGGACATAGCCGTCGGCCGGGGTGCGGCTGAGCATGTTCCGGGCGATCGCGACCAGCTCCGGCTGCCGGGCGCGGAATTCGGGGGAGAACCAGCGCTCCATCGTCGCCTCGGCGATGCTGGCGACGCCGCCGGCCTCGACCGCCGCGATCCGGGCCTGCCAGGCCTCGGCGGTGCCGATCTTGTGGGCCGTGTCGCAGAGCACCAGCCGGTGAACCAAGTCCGGCCGCAGCCGGGCGAGGCCGAGCGCGATCATGCCGCCGATCGACAGGCCGACAACCGTCGCCCGGCGGATGCCGCTGGCGTCGAGCAGCGCGGCGAGATCGGCGGCATGGGCGTCGATGCTGTCGCCGCCCTCGCTGGTCGACAGGCCGTGGCCGCGCTTGTCGTAGCGCAGCGTGCGGTGGTGGGGGAAGTGCGGCACCACCGCGTCCCAGATGCGGAAATCGGTGCCGACCGAGTTGATGAAGACCAAAGCGGGCGCGTCGCGCGGGCCCCTGTCCTCGACATGCAGCACGATGCCGTTCGCCTTGACCGCGTCCATCCCTCGTCCTTGGCCCTCGTCCCTGGTTCCGCCCGGGTGTCGTGCCGCACTGTGCGTCGCCGGCACGGTTATGTAAAATGAGGAATTCGCCAGGAAACATAACCGGATGAATATGGTAGAGCGCGACAATGCGGGGGCGATCGAGCGGCGGATCAAGCTGCGCCACCTGCAATGCTTCCTCGAGGCGGTGCGGCTGCGCAGCGTGGTGGCCGCGGCCGACGCGCTCGGGGTCAGCCAGCCGGCGGTGTCGAAGACCCTGCGCGAGCTGGAGGAGGCGCTGGGCGCGCCGATGTTCGACCGCAGCCGCAAGGGCGTGGTGCTGACCCCGTTCGGCCGCACCTTCCTGCACCATGCCGGCACCAGCGTCACGGCGCTGCGCCAGGGCATCGAGAGCGTGGTACGGGCCCGGGCGGCGGGGGAGGAACTGCTGCGCGTCGGCGTGCTGCCGACCGTGGCCGGGCAGATGATGCCGGCGGCGCTGGAGCGGTTCCGCACCGCCTGCCCCGGCGTGGTGGTGCGGGTGGTGGACGGGCCGAACCAGATGCTGCTGGGCCAGCTGCGCGTCGGCGGGCTGGATCTCGTGCTCGGCCGGCTGGCGGAGCCGGAGCAGATGACCGGCCTGTCCTTCGAGCATCTCTATTCCGAGCGCATCGCCTTCGCCGTGCGGCCCGGCCATCCGCTGCTGTCGCGCGCGGGGCTGGCCATCCGCGATATCAGCGGCTTCCCGGTGATCGCGCCGCCGCCCGGATCGGTGATCGGGCCGACAGTCGACAAGCTGCTGATCGCCGCCGGGGTGGGGGCGCTGCCCGACCGGATCGAGAGCGTCTCGCCCACCTTCGGGCGCTCCTACACCCGCCGCACCGATGCGGTCTGGATCATCTCGCGCGGCGCCGTGGCCCAGGATGTGGCGGAGGGGGTGCTGGCCGAGCTGCCGATCGACGACGGCGATTCCACCGGCCCGGTCGGGCTGACCATGCGGGCCGAGGTACCGCCGACCGATGCCGGCCGGATCTTCATGGCCATGGTGCGCGACGCCGCGCGGGAGGTGCGGGGCACCTGAAAGGAGGACAATGATCCGGCCCGGCTTCGGGCACGTCGTGTGATAGGCTTGGACAACGCCGCACGCATCGACGCAGAGAGGGGAGACCGCCCATGGCCATGAGGCCCGACCCGACCTTCCACGCCTCGCCGAAGCTGGCGATGGAAGCGCCGCCGGAAGATTTCGCCTATACGCTGCTGCTCAGCCCCGACGCCTCGCAGCCCGACGCGCTGGCGGTGATCGACGTCAAGCCCGGCTCGCCGACCTACAGCCGGATCGTTCATACCGTGGTGATGCCGGAGAAGGGCGACGAGTTCCATCATTTCGGCTGGAACGCCTGCTCCTCGTCGCTGTCGCCGCTGACCGGCCACGCCTTCCTGGAGCGGCGCTACCTGATCATCCCGGGCATCCGCTCGTCGCGGATCTATATCGTCGACACCAAGCCGGACCCGACCCAGGCCAAGATCCACAAGGTGATCGAGCCGGAGGAGGTGTTCCGCAAGACCGGCTATTCCCGGCCGCACACCGTGCATTGCGGCCCGGACGGGATCTATGTCTCGACCCTCGGCGGCGGGGGCGCGGACGGCACCGACGGCCCGCCCGGCATCTTCATCATGGATTGCGAGACCTTCGAGGTGCTGGGCCGCTGGGAGATCGACCGCGGGCCGCAGGAGCTGCATTACGATTTCTGGTGGAACCTGCCGCGCGACTACATGGTCTCCAGCGAATGGGGGCTGCCGCCGCAATTCGAGAACGGCATCGTGCCGGAGGACCTGCTGGCCAACAAATACGGCCACCGCGTGCATTTCTGGGACCTGCGGGCCCGGCGCAACGTCCAGACCATCGATCTGGGCGCCAACCACCAGATGGCGCTGGAGATCCGGCCGGCGCATGACCCGGCGAAGGAATACGGCTTCCTCGGCGTCGTGGTCGACACCACCAACCTCGAAGGCTCGATCTGGACCTGGTGGCGCGAGGGCGGCCGGTTCCACATCGAGAAGACGGCGACGATCCCGCCCGAGCCGGCGGAGGCCGACCGGCTGCCGCCGCTGCTGAAAGGCTTCGGCGCGGTGCCGCCGCTGGTGTCGGACATCGACCTGTCGCTGGACGACCGCTTCCTCTACGTCTCCTGCTGGGGCACCGGCGAGATGCGGCAATACGATGTCAGTGACCCGCGCAAGCCGAAGCTGTCCGGCTCGGTCCATATCGGCGGCATCGACCGGCGCACGGCCCATCCGAACGGCAAGACCTATGCCGGCGGGCCGCAGATGGTCGAGATCAGCCGCGACGGCAAGCGGGTGTACTGGACCAACTCGCTGTACTCGACCTGGGACGACCAGTTCTATCCGGACGGGGTGCCGGGCGCCCAGGTGATGGCGCAAGCAGGGCCGGATGGCGGGCTGGAGCTGGCCAAGGATTACTGGGTCGAGTTCCCGGACGGCTACCGGGCGCATCAGGTCCGGCTGCAGGGCGGCGACTGCTCGACCGACAGCTTCTGCTACCCCTCGGCCTGAGGCATGCCGGAGGCGGCCGGCCTGTGGCTGGCGGTGGTGGCGAGCGGCCTCTATCACGGGATAAACCCGGGGATGGGCTGGCCGCTCGCGGTCTCGGCCGGGCTGATGGAGCGCAACCCGCGCGCCCTGGTGGCGGCGCTGGGACCGCTGACCATCGGCCATCTGCTGGCGATGGCGGTGGTGATCCTGCCCTTCGCCCTGCTGGTCACGCTGGTGGCGTGGCAGCAGCCGATCCGGATCGGCGCCAGCCTGCTGGTGATCGGCTTCGGCGTGTATCGGCTGGTGAACCGGCGACACCCGCGGGCGCTGGCGCGGATCCGGCCGACCCAGCTGGGCCTGTGGTCCTTCGCGGTGGCGACGGCGCATGGCGCCGGGCTGATGCTGGTGCCGATCTATCTCGGCCTGTGCCGCGCGGCTGGCAGCGACCAGGCGGCCGGGACGCTGATCGGCGGCGACCTCGGCATGGGCGTGCTGGTCGCCGTCGTCCACTCCCTGGCCATGGTCGCGGCCGGCGGTGCTTTCGCCTGGCTGGTGTACCGGTATCTGGGCCTGAAGGCGGTGGCCGGCAGCTGGTTCAATCTCGACGCGATCTGGGCCGGCAGCCTTATCCTGGTCGGCGGCGTGTCGCTGGCGCTGGCGCTGCGCGGCGGGATGTGACCCGACGCTCCGACCAAATGTGAAGACCCGGCCTTCCGGCGCGCGGCAGCGTTGCGCGACAAGCCCTTGTCCCGGATCGCGGTTTGGGTCGAAGCTTGACTCGTTTCTCATCATCCCCGCGGGGGCGGGCAGCGCTCGACCGGCACCATCGCCCAGGCGGCATGGCGCGGGCCGGGCCGTGCCGCGTTTGAGCGAGACTGGACCGGATGTCGTTCGTCAGCAGGATCACCGCGAAGGCGTCGGGCCGCGCCATGCCGGCGCCGGGCTTCGTCGAGTTCGTCGGCCTGATCGCCTTCATGATGGCGCTGATCTCGCTGTCGATCGACAACCTGCTGCCGGCCTTCGGCGCCATCCAGGCCGATCTCGGCATCGCCGACGCCAATTCGCTGCAATATGTGCTGACCGCCTACATGGCCGGCTTCGGCGTGATGCAGCTGGTCTACGGCCCGGTCTCCGACGTCATCGGGCGGCGGCCGACGCTGATGATCGGTCTGACGATCTACACCTTCGGCAGCGTCCTGGCGATCGTCGCCCATGGCTTCGAATGGCTGCTGGTGGCGCGGGTGGTGCAGGGCATGGGCGCCGCCGCGGCGCGCGTCCTGACCATCACCATCGTCCGCGACCGCTACTCCGGCCGCGAGATGGCGCGGGTGATGTCGCTGACCATGATGGTGTTCATCATCGTGCCGGTCTTCGCCCCGGCGATCGGCCAGGCCTTCCTGCTGCTCGGCGGCTGGCACGTGATCTTCGTCAGCATGCTGGCGCTGGCCCTGGTGCAGATCGTCTGGTTCAACCTGCGCATGCCGGAGACGCTGCATCCCGAATACCGCAAGCGCTTCTCGCTGCCCAGCATCCTCGGGGCGGCGCGGCGCTGCGTCACCACCCGGGTGTCGATCGGCTACGCCACCGCGATGGGGCTGATGATGGGGGCGCTGATGTCCTATCTCGGCTCGTCCCAGGCGATCTTCGAGACCGATGTCTACGCGCTGGGCACCTACTTCCCGATGGCCTTCGGGCTGATCGCGATGGTGATGGGCTTCGCCTCCTTCCTCAACTCGCGGCTGGTGCGCCGGCTGGGCATGCGGCGGATGTCGCACACCGGCATCCTGGGCTTCGTCGCCGTCGGCGCGCTGCAGGTGATCTTCGCCTTCGCCTTCGGCGGCAAGCCGCCCCTGTTCCTGTTCGGCGTGGTGCTGGCCGCCAACATGTTCCTGTTCAGCCTGACCGTGCCGAACTTCAACGCCATGGCGATGGAGCCGCTGGGCGACGTCGCCGGCACCGCGTCATCGGTGTTCGGCAGCTACACCACGATCGTCAGCGCGGTGCTGGGCGCCGTCGTCGGCCAGGCCTTCGACGGCACGGTGGTGCCGCTGGCCTTCGGCTATTTCGGCCTCGGCCTGCTGGCCCTGCTGATGGTGCTGTGGACCGAGCGCGGCCGGCTGTTCGTGCCGCAGCACCCCGACCCGGCGCGCTGAGGGTTTCCCTCGGGGCCGGATGGGCTAATTCTGTCCCCTACTTCCCCGACGCGGAGACCGTGAGATGCGCCAGCAGACCTCGTTCCTGTTCGACCTCGACGGCACGCTGGTCGACAGCGTCTACCACCACGTCATGGCCTGGCGCGAGGCGCTGGACGCCGAGGGCATCGAGCTGTCGGTCTGGCGCATCCACCGCAAGATCGGCATGAGCGGCGGGCTGTTCACCAACATGCTGCTGCGCGAGACCGGGCTGGACATCAGCGACGAGCGGGTCGAGCGGCTGCGCCGCCGCCATGCCGAGGCCTATAACCGCCACCCCGAGCAGAGCGTGCCGCTGCCCGGCGCGCGCGAGCTCTTGGCCTGGCTGACCGAGGCCGGCATTCCCTGGGCCATTGCCACCAGCGGCCGGATGGAGACGGCGCGGCCGGTGATCGAGAATCTCGGCGTCGATTTCGACAAGGTGCCGGTCGTCACCCGCGACCAGGTGAAATACGCCAAGCCCGACCCCGACCTGTTCCTGGCCGCGGCCGAGAGGCTGGGCGTGCCGATCGAGCGCGCCCATGTCGTCGGCGACAGCGTCTGGGACATGCTGGCGGCACAGCGGGCCCGGTCGCTGGGCATCGGCTTCCTGTCCGGCGGCTACGGCCAGGACGAGCTGGAGCGCGCCGGCGCCTACCGCGTCTTCGAGGACCCGGCCGACATGCTGCTGCATATCGATGAGGTCGGCGGCCGGCGGTAGGACGCGCAAGCGCGGCAAGCCGGCGCTGGTCGGGGCCCCGTCAACCACCGGCGCGGCGGGACCTGGAGACATCGGCGTGTTGGTGATGCTGTTACCCGCAAGCATGCGCCCCCGCGACGCCGCCCGGTGCGCTATGCTTCGCCCCCGGGCAATCGCGCCCGGTCGGGGAGCACGCCGAGATGGACGTCGCCAGCCTGGTTCTCCCCGTGTTCGCGATCATCGTCACCGGCTGGCTCGCTGGCTGGTCCGGCTATGTCTCGCGGTCGCTGGCCGACGGGCTGGTGCATTTCGCCTACAACGTGGCGATGCCGGCGCTGCTGATCGTCACCATCGCGCAGGAGCCGGCGCGCAATCTTCTGCAAGGGCGCTTCCTGCTGGCCTTCGGCGGCGGCTCCCTGCTGTGCTTCGCGCTGGTGTTCCTGGCCGTCCGGGCCGGGCGCGGTCTCGCCAGCAGCACGATCCACGGCATGGCCGCGGCGATGACCAACACCGGCTTCGTGGCGCTGCCGATCCTGCATTCGATCTACGGCCAGCCCGCCGTGCTGCCCGCCGCCATCGCCACCGTGTTCGTGGCGGGGGTGATGTTTCCCGCTTCCGTCATCCTGCTGGAACGCGAGCGGCACGGCGGGCGGTCCGCACGCCCGACCGCCCTGGCGAAGCAGATCCTGCTCAACCCGATGGTGCTCTCCACCCTGGTCGGCCTGGCCGGGGCGATCGCGGGCCTGCCGATTCCGGCGCCGGTCGCGGCCTATCTCAATATCTTCGCGGCGGCGCTGACGCCCTGCGCGCTGTTCGCCATCGGGCTCGGCCTGTCGGTGGCGGGGCTGCGCGCGAACCTGCGGGCGTCGTTGCTGCTGGCGGTGGTGAAGCTGGTGGCCATGCCGCTGATCGTCTACGGCCTGTGCCTGGCGACGGGCCTCGACCCGCTCTACACCATCGCCGCCGTGGTCTGCGCCGCCGTGCCGACCGCGAAGACGGTCTACATCCTGGCCGGCGAGTACAAGGTGGAGGAGCCGCTGGTCGCCGCGACGGTCTCGATCACGACGCTGCTGTCGGTGCCGACGCTGCTGATCTGGCTCACCCTTCTGTCCTGACCTGTGGCGCGGCGGGCTAGTCGCGCGGATGGATCAGCAGCCAGCGGCTCGGCTCCCGCGCCACGAACTCCTGCTCGACATGGCGCAGGACGTGGCGCTGGCCGGCGAAGGGCACCATCCCGGCCGCCTCGCCGAAGCCGACCCAGCGAGATTGGCTGTGTTCCGGGTTCAGCCGCACCGCGGCGTCCGCGGCTGCGATGCCGACGAAGACCGGCAGCAGGCTGATGGCGTCGCGCTCCGCCTCGTAGAACTGCTCGCAGATATCGGCGGAGTACAGCTGCTGGAGTTCCAGCCCGGTCTCCTCCAGGGTTTCGCGCAGCGCCGCCTGCCACGCGGTCTCGCCGGGCTCGATGGCGCCGGCGATCTGGCACCACTCCCCGGCCAACGACCGGGTGCGGCGCAGCAGCAGCACCTCGGAGCCGGTCGCGGCATGCCGGATGACGACGACGGAGACGGCAAAGCTCCGGATCGGGATCTCCTGCATTGGGTCCTCGGATTGCCGGGCCTGCGGCGGCTCGCCGGCCGCTCTGTGGCGCGAACCGCTATCCGTTCCCATGCAGCTTCATCAAGAGCCCCGCGAATTCAAGAGGGATGCGAAGGGCAGTCACTCCGAGCAAGCCATAGAACGACCATTTGAGCATTGTTTTGGATCGCCTGGATGCTCCCTCCATTTCTTCAAAGTATCGATAAATAAGATAGACGAGTCCTAAAACGGAAAGCAACGACAACAGGTCTGCTGCAAGAAAAACATAGGGAGATTGAGTAAAATAAAGCCATCCTGGAAGCTTCCATTTCTTATAATTGTCCGAAGCATAATTGACGATGAAGGAAAAGATTGCGATGAACAAAATCATTTTAGGGCGAGAATTTATGCTCATCTGCGATCTCCTTGCCGCCGCAGGTGTCGGCCCACCGCGCCAGCGTGACAATCCACATCATCAAAAATCGTTCATGCAAACACAGCCCTGTTCTGCCCAGGATCCCATCACCGGCCGTTAGGCGTGTCAATCGGGTGCTGCGACTTCGTGCCTATCCCCGACTGCTGCCAAGGCGCTGTTGGTGAACGCCCGGTGTCGCTCCCGCAAATGGTGCTCCTCCTCCGGCGCCAGGCCCCAGCCGGGCAGGCCGGCGACCGGGCGCAGTGCTGCCCATAGGTCCCAGAGGGGGAGGGCCGTCGAGTCGATTTCGGACAGAGCCAGGTAGTGGCGGGTGAGGGCGGCCATGGCGTCCTCGTCATGGGCGATGAACAGCTCCAGCCGGGCATTGGCCAGGTCGGCCAGCGGGTCGCCGATGGCGGCGTCCTCCCAGTCGATCACCGCCTGCAGCCGGCCGCGGCGCCACAGCAGGTTGCCGGGCCAGACATCGCCATGCAGCAGCACCGGCGGGTTGCGGCGGGGCGGGGGCCAGGATGCGGCCAAGGCGGCGCGCAGGCAGGATTCGGCCAAGGTCTCGTCCGGCCCCGGCCGATGCTCCCTGATCAGCGCCGCCGCCTGCTCCTCCTGGAGCGGCAGGAACGCCAGGTCGGCCGCCGGCACGCGGTGGATCGCGGCCAGTGCTTCGGCCAGCTGGCGCATATGGTCGTCCAGGTCGGCCGGCACATCCTCGGTGTCGCCGTCGACGAAGCTCTGCAGCAGCCAGGGCGTGGGCAGGATGGTGCCGCTGGTGTCCAGGTGCAGCGGGGTGGGCACGGGCACGCCGGCCGCCTGCAGCAGCTGCAGCAGCCGGAACTCATGCGCCGCGATGTCCGGGTCGCGCGCCAGGTCGGCGGCGCCGTGCCGGCGCAGGACCAGGGTCCGGCCGTCCGGAGGCGCGAGCTCCAACGCCGTCACCCGGGCCGAGACGCCGCCGGCCAGGGGCCGGGCGGCCAGCAGGCGGGCGCCGGGCGCGACCTGCCGGATCAGGCGCGCCAGGGCGCCGGGATCCTCCACCTACCGGCCCAGCGCGATGGCCGAGCCGGTGAAGGGCACCACCGCCGTGAAGCCCGCCGGCGTCGGCGAGATCGGCGCTCCCGCGGCGGTGCCGAACTGGGTGACGCCCCGGCCGAGATGCTCGGCGACGTCGTGCCGGCCGCCGCCGAAGTCGAAGGGCGTGCTGGCGACCAGGCGGGCGGAGAACACGTTGGTGCCGACCAGCGACACCGCCGTGGTGCCGTCGGACTGGGTGACGGTGGTGCCGACCACCAGGCTGGCGCGGCGGAAGGTGGCGATGCAGTCGCCCCGGGCGAAGGAGGCCGGGTGGTCGAAGGTCCCGGCCGGCCGGCGCTGCAGGTAGATCGAGAACTCCCCGACCGGATCGACCCCGAGCTTCAGCCCGCCATTGTCGACGCCCTTCGCCTGGAACGGCTTGGCGGCGAAGGTGAAATGCGCGGTGGTCTCGGAGCGCTTGCTGTCGAACAGCGGCACGTCGAGGAAGGGCAGGTGCAGGAAATAGCCGTAATCCGCCACCGGGCCGCCCGGCTCGGCCTGGTAGAAGCGACCGGTGACATACCAGGCGAGCTCGGCGGGGAGGAGGGAGGGCATGGGCGGTCCCTAGGCTTGAAGATGTGAGGGATGGATACTTGGCACGGGCGAGGCGGGTGGGCACGGGTTGGAGTTTCGATGATAGCGCCCAATGGCGCCGCACTATGGCTCGCCTGTCCGGATGCCCAACCTCCAGCGCCACAGTCCACGCCAAAGGCGACGCCGGGTGGACGTTTACTGGGCGCCTGGATGCCGCATTGGCCATAGAGTGATACGCTGGTGGGTTCGGGAACTCCTCTGCCGACGGCTCGGAGACATCTGCCCGCGATCACGAGCGCGTAGAGATTATATAGTCGCCGCCGCTGGCTTCTGGCCCTCAATATCAATCGATATTGACACAATCAAGAAAGTCGATCAATCTGTCTGTCGACAGTCGCCGCTCTGTGTGCGATGTTTGGTCTAAACTGATATTTGCCTGATTCGGAAGAATGGATGGTTGCGAAACGCCTCTTCAGTAAATGAAGAAGCGTTTAGTTC
This sequence comes from Inquilinus sp. YAF38, assembly GCF_052113205.1. Lineage (NCBI taxonomy): Bacteria > Pseudomonadati > Pseudomonadota > Alphaproteobacteria > Rhodospirillales > Rhodospirillaceae > Inquilinus > Inquilinus sp. YAF38. The sequence goes on from NZ_JBFRCU010000017.1 coordinate 67,564, forward strand.
TTTTTTGGCTAAACTAACGATTTCCCTGCGTACTCTAGACTCCTTTGCTTCGCAGTTAACTAAGCCGGTTAAGAAGTGTGCAATTTGTACGAGATCATCTTGGTCGATGTAGTGAAAGCGACTTGATGGCTTCCAAGGCTCTACCTCCGAAAGTGCTTTTTTAAAGATATCTCGATGCGTAACCCCATGATCCGTGAGGTGAATAACTAATTCTGAGGTGGGTTTAATTGATGAATTGTTTAAAAGCAATCTATGTGCTTGTAAATATAGAATATCTCTCTCAAAGGCATCGTCTGGCCATGGGAGATTTTGAAATTTGATACACATAAACTTCATTTCATTTTGCCGAAGCAGATATCTCAACAATTCTGGAAAGAATATGAGTTTGAGATGCTCCGTAGTTCTCGTTCTAAGGACCCGTGTATAATTTACTACATCACGGATTATATTTATAGATTGTTTATGTGATGACGGGTTACGTGTTATCAAAGCTCCCAGGTGTAGTTCATCCCATGGTTTTCCGCTTTGGCCTATATAACAATGAACAGTAGAGTCCGACGGCGCGGCACGAGATGGCAGTGCAATTGACACCGCCGATCCCATCAAAATTACTCTTCTCGTCATCAATGGATTGTGTTTTGTCATGAATATCTCCAATATCTAAATTCTTTGTTCAATATACTGTATCTATTTTGGAGAAAAATGCTGAGGAAATCTTGTCTTCGTCACATCGACATTGTCAAGTATTATCCCATCCAATCTCGAAGAAGATAAATCTGCACCGGCGATGCCTTGTGCAGAATTCAAATCTGACTGGCGTAAATCTACGTCCCGCCAAGTCACCTGATTGAGCGCCGCGCCGCTTAACTTTGCACCTCTCAGGACGGCTTCAGTAAATACTGCGCCAACCAGGCGAGCGGTTCTGAGATCTGCGTCTGAAAGATTCGCTTGGTCAAGTCGAGCTTTTACCAAGTTCGCTCCTGCAAGATGGCCGCCGGGCAACTGGAGGCGCCGAAGGTCGCTTCCTCTCAAATCGACATCTGTGCATTGTTCCTTTGCAGCGATCTGACTGATTCCGGTCATAGACTCTTGAATGTCGGCGGCAAGGACAGAATGATTGCCTACAAGGGTGTCGGATGCCCGTCGCCGAACCAGAGCGGACAGCGAGGCGCATGCGATCGGCCCGAGCCCGCCTGATTGCGTTGCCAATGCCCAAAGTGCTCGAGCCGCTGTTGCACGTACATCGATTGACTCGTCGGTCAGCTTGTTTATGTAAGCATCCGCACGATAACTATTCTTAAAATTTATATACTGAACGAAAACGAAGGCTAGGATTCCAACGCATAAAGCGGTAATAGCCAGTATAAATATATAAGTGACAGAACGGAGTACCAATTTATACAGATTTTTTCCTAGAATTTCAGCCAAATTCAATCGTTCCAGTAGGATTTTGAACAAGTAAAATAGAACTAGAATTGCCAGGGCGGCTAATGAAATTGGAGTTGCTATTTTTTCCGATATTGAGAACATAGTCTCCATAATGAATGCCTCACATTAGAATTTGCCAACTCTACCATATCGAGTGGCAATGACACAATTCGGTACCGCTACTGGCTATCCGATTGCGACGATTTTGATTCGAAATTGACGAGTGATAGGCCCCGGGCGTGATGACCGAGGGTATTGCATTAGTAGCTAGTTCGGCAGGCAGATCAGTAGGAGCGGGTTACCAGCGTCGCTGACGATGGTCCCTATAGCTCCATTCCCTCATCCCCCCGTCTGCGCCGACAGCAGCACCACCGCGCGGCCCTGCAGCGCGTAGGTCTCCCCCGCCGGCAGATGCCCCCGCGGCGCCGCGTCGGGCTCGGCGGTGTCGACCAGAGCGGTCCAGACGGTGCCGTCCGGAACTTCCGGCAGCAGGAAGGGCACCGGCTCGTGGTGGGCGTTCAGCAGGAGCAGCAAGGTCGCCTCGGAGCCGCGGCGGCGGATGCCGGTCGGCTGGGCGCGGCCGTCGATCAGCATGCCCAGGCAGCGGGTCTGCGAATTGGCCCAGTCGTCATTGCCCATCTCCTGCCCGTCGGGGCGCAGCCAGGCCACGTCCTTGACGTCCAGCTCCTCATTGTAGATTCCGGCCAGGAAGCGGCTGCGGCGAAGCACCGGATAGCGCTGGCGCAGCGCAATCAGCCGGCGGACGAAGCGGGCCAAGGCGCGGCCGTCCTCGCCGATCGCCGCCCAATCCACCCAGCCGATCTCGTTGTCCTGGCAATAGGCGTTGTTGTTGCCGTTCTGGGTGCGGCCGAACTCGTCGCCGCCGAGGAGCATCGGCGTGCCCTGGGACAGCAGGAGCGTGGCCAGCAGGTTGCGCTTCTGCCGCTCGCGCAAGATCCGGATGTCCGGGTCGCCGGTCGGGCCCTCGGCGCCGTGGTTCCAGGACAGGTTGTCGGAATGGCCGTCGCGGTTGTCCTCGCCGTTGGCCTCGTTGTGCCGGTCGTTGTAGGAGACCAGGTCGTTCAGGGTGAAGCCGTCATGGGCGGTGACGAAGTTGACGCTGGCCCAGGGCCGGCGGCCGCGGCGGTTGAACAGGTCGCCCGAGGCGGCGAGGCGGGAGGCGAGGTCGGCCACCTGGCCCTCGTCGCCCTTCCAGAAGCCGCGCACGGTGTTGCGGAAGCGGTCGTTCCACTCGGCCCAGCCGGGCGGGAAGCCGCCGACCTGGTAGCCGCCGGGGCCGAGGTCCCAGGGCTCGGCGATCAGCTTCACGCGGGCCAGCACCGGATCCTGGCGGCAGGTGTCGAGGAAGCCGCCATTCTCGTCGAAGCCATAGGGCTCGCGGCCGAGGATGGTGGCGAGGTCGAAGCGGAAGCCGTCCACCCCCATCTCGGTGACCCAGTAGCGCAGGCTGTCGGTCACCATCTGCAGCACCCGCTGTTGGCTGAGGTTCAGCGTGTTGCCGGTGCCGGTGTCGTTGATGTAGTAGCGCTTGTCCTCCGCCAGCCGGTAATAGGAGGCGTTGTCGATGCCCTTGAAGGACAGGGTGGGGCCGCGCTCATTGCCCTCGGCGGTGTGGTTGTAGACGACGTCGAGGATGACCTCGAGCCCGGCATCGTGCAGCCGCGCCACCATCTCCTTGAACTCGGTGGTCTCGCCGGTGGCGGAATAGGTCGGGTGCGGGGCGAAGAAGCCGATGGTGTTGTAGCCCCAGAAATTGCTGAGGCCGCGCTCCAGCAGGTGCCGGTCCCGGACGAAGGCGTGCACCGGCATCAGCTCGACCGTGGTGACGCCGAGGTCGCGCAGATGGTCGACCACCGCGGGATGGCCGAGCCCCGCATAGGTGCCGCGCCGGCGCCGCGGCACCGAAGGATGGCGCATGGTAAAGCCGCGGACATGCAGCTCGTAGATCACGCTGCGGTCCCAGGCGATGGCGGGCGGGCGCGAGCGGCCCCAGGTGAAGGCGGGGTCCACCACCCGGCATTTCGGCATGAAGGGGGCGCTGTCGCGGTCGTCGAAGGACAGGTCCTCCTCCGGCGCGCCGATGGTGTAGCCGAACAGGGCGTCGTTCCAGGTCAGCTCGCCCACCAGCCGCTTGGCGTAGGGGTCGAGCAGCAGCTTGTTCGGGTTGAAGCGGTGGCCGGCGGCGGGCTCATAGGGGCCGTAGACGCGATAGCCGTAGACCGTGCCGGGGCGGGCATCGGGCAGGTAGCCGTGCCAGACCTCGTCGGTGTATTCCGGCAGCTCGACCCGGGCGAGCTCGCGCTTGCCCTCCTCGTCGAACAGGCACAGCTCGACCTTGGTGGCATTGGCCGAGAACAGGGCGAAGTTGACGCCCAGCCCGTCCCAGGTGGCGCCGAGCGGAAAGGGCTGCCCCTCCAGCACCCGCATCGACGCCGGTCGTACGCGCTTCATCTACATCCCCTCTGACCGGCTCTCTCGCGGTCTTTTCCGAATAGCCCGACTCTACTTCTTCTCAGTCCCCCCTCCCCTTGCGGGAGGGGGGTAGGGGGAGGGGTCTGCGCGCGTCCGCGCGCGGATGGGCAAGAAATCCAACCCGCCGTCACAACCAGTCTACCCAGTCCAGGCGGCACCAGGCCGAGAGAACCCCCTCCCCCTAACCCCCTCCCGCGAGGGGAGGGGGGACTCATTTGTCTGCGGCGCCCCAGCCGCCTACAGCGCGTCGCGCCAGCGGGCGCGCCACAGCCGGTAATCCATCCCGTATTCGCTCGCCGGGCTGGTCTCGTTGCCGAAGCGGTCGCGGAACGGGTTGAGCACCCGGTGGCCGCGCCACTCGAACACGTCGGTGGCCGCCGTGGGTCCCAACGCCTCGGCCAGCGCATCGTTCCGCAGGCCGCGCAGCAGGGCGAAGGCGTCGACCGGGCGCAAGCCCAGCCATTCGTCGAGATCGCTGGGGTGCAGGCACAGCCGGCGCCGCTTGCGCCAGTGGCCGAGCACGTCCCAGACCAGCGGGGCCGGCTCCTCCTCGTCCCCCGGCGGGCGGGCGACGGCGCGGATGTCAACCTGCCCGGCGAAGCAGCCGGTCAGTTCGGTCCGGTGCGGGGGAGAGGATGCAACCGACAGGCCCAGCCGCTCGAAATGCTCGCGCTGCGGCTCGTCGAGGCCGGCGGGGGTGCGGGGCAGGGGCAGGCCGGGGCCGGCCTCTGCGGCGGGGTTCGAGATCAGGCGCAGCACTCTATTGACCATTGCGATCTCCAACACGATGCAGGAACACCGGCAGCCGGCCGAAGACAGGGCCGAGATCGGCCCGGCTGCCCTCATTCCCCCGCACGTCGTCCCCCACAGAACGTCCATCCGGCAGCGTCAGCGCCGTGCCGTCGAAGCCGGTCAGGCCCAGGGCTCCGTTCAACTGGCCGGCCACCAGCCGCGGCACAGCGACGACCAGATGCCGGCCGTCCAGCGACCGGCGCCAGGCCACGACATGGGCCGCGGCCGGGCCCTGCGCCGCCACCGGCGCATAGTCGCCGCGGGCGAACAGCTCCGGGTCCTCGCGGCGCAGGCGCAGCAGCCGCGCCGCCAGCCAGTGCTTGATCCGCGCGTTCGGCCAGGCGGCGGCGAGCTCTGCCGGATCCGCCTCGGCGACCGTGTCGAGCTGCCGCGCCAGCCGGTCCCAGTCGACCGGGCGGCGGTTGTCGGGGTCGACCAGCGACAGGTCCCATTCCTCGGTGCCCTGGTACAAATCGGGCACGCCGGGCAGGGTCATCTGCATCGCCAGCTGGGCCAGGCCGTTGACCGCGCCGATGCGGGCGAGGCGCTCAGCGAAGGGCGCGACCGCGGCCGGGAACGGGCCGGAGGGGTCGAGTGCGGCGCGGATGAAGCGCTCCAGCCCGGCCTCATAGGCCTGGTCCGGGTCGGTCCAGCTGGTCTCGTCCTTGCCCTCGCGCGCCGCCTTCAGCAGATAGGCCACGATCCGGTCGGCATAATCCTTGTCGGGCCCGCCGGCGGGCCAGGTGCCGAGCACGGTCTGGTAGAACAGGTGCTCGTGCCGGCGGCTCGGCACCGGGCGATCCTCGCTGCCGCCGCGCTGTGGCGCCAGCAGGGCCGACCAGGCGACCAGGCCGGACTGCCATTCCGGCGCCAGCTCGGTCAGCGCCGCCAGGCGGGCGCGGACATCGGCGCCGCGCTTGTGGTCATGGGTCGACAGCGACGACAGCGCGTCGGGCCAGTCCTGCCGGCGGCGGGCGAAGGCGGCGTGGAAGTCGTCGGGCGCGATGCCGAACCGCTCCGGCCAGCCGCCGACCTCGTTTAGCGAGACCAGCGGCAGGTGGCGGTAGAAGGCCGTGTCCTCCACCGCCTTGGCCGCGACCGCGCCGGTCAGCTGCTGGAAGCGCTGCAGGATCAGGGCGGCGTCGTCGCCGGGGACGCGGCCGGAGACCAGCTTCGCCACGGCGTCGAGCGCCGGCCCGGGCACGGTCTCGCGCGCCCGGGCGATCGCGGCGTCGAGGCTGAAGGTGCCGCCATCGCCGGGATAGCCGCGATAGGCCTGCAGATGCTCGATCACCGTGGCCAGCGCCTCGCGCAGATCGGCGCGGGTCAGGTCGCGGGACTCCCAGCCGGCATAGGCCAGCCGGTCGACGGCATCGACCAGCGCCTCGAAGGGCGCGGCCAGATTGCCTTCGATCACCGCGCGGCGGCAGCGGCGGATGGTGTCGGCCATGCTGCCCTGGTCGCCGGTGAAGCGGGCATAGGCGGCGCGGATCGGGCCGGCCGCCGCCGGATCGACCTGCAGCGCGTGGATCGCGTTGGCGACCTCGTAGCCGGTGGTGCCCTCGACCGGCCAGCCGGCGGGCAGGTCCTCGCCCTCGGCCAGGATCTTCTCGACCCAGATGGTGAAGGGCACGCCGGCGGGGCGGACGGCGTCGACCGCCTGGCGCAGCCGGGCCAGGTAGCCGGCCGGGTCGGCCAGCCCGTCGATATGGTCGATGCGCAGCCCCTGGACCTGGCCGGCGGCGACGGCGGCCAGGATGCGGCCGTGGGTAGCGTCGAACACCGCCGGGTCCTCGACCCGCACCGCCACCAGATCGTCGATGTCGAAGAAGCGGCGGTAGTTGATCTCGGCCGCCGAGACCCGCCAATGGGCCAGGCGGTAATGCTGCCGCTCCAGGATCGCGTGCAGCGCGTCCGGCCCCAGGCTCTCGTCGATCGCCTCGACCGTGCCGGGGGCGACGGGGAGGGTGTGGCCGGGGATGGCGATGACGGGGCGGCCGGTCTCGGGATCGCGGCGCAGCTTGATGTCGCCGGCGCGCAGCGCCTCGCCATAGCGCTTGCCGAGGATCGGCAGCAGCAGCCGGCCGGGATGGGCCGGCGCGTTCCAGTCGATGTCGAACACGGCGGCATGCGGGCTGGCGCGGCCGTGCTCCAGCACGTCGCGCCACCAGGGATTGCCCGGGCTGGCCGCCATGTGGTTCGGCACGATGTCGAGGATCAGGCCCAGGCCCTGGGAGCCCAGGGCCTCGGCAAAGCGCTCGAAGCCGGCCTCGCCGCCGCGCTCCGGGTCGATCCGGGTCGGGTCGACGACGTCGTAGCCATGGGTGGAGCCGGGCCGGGCGGCGAGCAGCGGCGAGGCATAGACATGGCTGATGCCGAGCCGGGAAAGATAGGGCAGGGCGGCGCGGGCGTCGTCCAGCGTGTACCCGGCATGGATCTGCAGCCGGGCGGTGGCGCGGGGCGGGTGGGCGATCACGGTCATGCGGCGGGCTCCAGCACCACGACGGTGCCCCAGCCTTCGACACCGTCGGCCAGGGTGGCAACAAGGCCGGGCGTGCTCTCGAACAGGATCTCGCCGGCCGGCACCTCCCAGGCGGGACCCTTCCCCGGGGCCAGATGGGCGACGATGCGCAGCCAGCCGCCGCCTTGCAGCATCCAGGCGACGTCCAGCATGTGGTCGCGGCTGCGGTCGATGCCGGGACCGATCCGGCGCGGCGCCAGCAGCGGCATCACCCGGTGCCGGCGCAGGTGCAGCAGCCGGCGCACCAGATCCAGCCGGCCCGCGGCCTCATCGTCATCGGGCTGCTGCAGCACCGCCGACTCAAAGGTGGCGGGATCGAGCGCGTCGGGCAGCGCCTCGGTCGTGCCGGCGAAAGAGGCGAAGGCGGCGAACTCCTCGCGCCGGCCGCGGCGCACCGCGTCGGCCAACTCGCCCTCGAAGTCGCAGAAGAAGGGGAAGGGCTGGCGGCTGCCCCATTCCTCGCCCATGAACAGCATCGGGATCTGCGGCGCCAGCAGCAGCACCGCGGTCATCGCCTCGACCGCAGCCGGCTCGGCCAGGGCGGTCAGCCGGTCGCCGAGGGCGCGGTTGCCGATCTGGTCATGGTTCTGCAGGAAGTTGACGAAGGCGGTCGGCGGCAGATGGGCGCTGGGCTCGCCGCGCGTGGCCTTGCGATGCTCCGACCAGTCGCCCTGATAGATGAAGCCTTCCGAGAGCGCCCGGGCCAGGCGCGGCACCGGGGCGTCGGCATAGTCGGCGTAATAGCCGTCATCCTCGCCGGTCAGCACGACATGGGCGGCGTGGTGGGCATCGTCGTTCCACTGTGCGTCGTAGCGCCCGGCGGGGCCGGGCGTGCCGACAAGCCGCCGCGCCTCGTTGCTGTCATTCTCCAGCACCAGATGGATGTGCCGGTCGGGGAAGGCGGCGCGGGCGGCGTCGGCGATCTCGGTCAGGATGTCGGGCCGGCTGTCGTCCCGGATGGCATGCACGGCATCCAGGCGCAGCCCGTCGAAGCGGAACTCCTCCAGCCAGTACAGCGCGTTGTGGCGGAAGAAGGCGCGCACCTGCGGCCGGCGGAAGTCGATCGCCGGGCCCCAGGGGGTCAGGCGGTCGGCATCGAAGAAGGATTTAGCGTAGAGCGGCAGGTAGTTCCCGGCCGGGCCGAAATGATTGTAGACGACGTCCAGCAGCACCATCAGCCCGCGCTGATGCGCGGCGTCGACCAGGCGCTTCAGGTCGTCCGGGGTGCCGTAGATCGACGCCGGGGCGAAGGGCAGCACCCCGTCATAGCCCCAGCCGCGCGATCCGGGGAAATCGGAGACCGGCATCAGCTCGATCGCGGTGACGCCGAGTTCGGCGAGGCGGTCCAGCTGCTGCTCCACCGCGGCGAAGCCGCCGGGCCGGCCGATGGCGCCGCAATGCAGCTCATAGACCACGGCCTCGTGCCAGGGCCGGCCGCGCCAGCCGGTGACCTGCCAGTCATAGCCGTTCGGATCCCAGACGATCGAGGGGCCGAAGGGGCCGCCGTCCTGGGCGCGCGAAGCGGGGTCCGGCACCTCGGTGCCGTCGCCCAGCCGATAGCGATAGGGCGTGCCGGCCGGCGCGCCGGTCACGGTGCGGCCGAACCAGCCGTTGTCGAGGCGTTCCAGGGGCAGCGGGGCGCCGTCCTGCCCGAGCAGCAGGGTCATGCCCTCGGCATCGGGCGCCCACAGGCGGAAGCGCGTGCTGCCGTCCGGGCGCAGCTCGGCGCCGAACGGCATGGCATGGGTTGTGCGTTCCGTCGGCGCTGCCGGCGCGGCGCGGGCGGCGGCCGGCGGGGTCATCGGCCGCCCTCCAGTCCCAGGATCGGCATCCGGTCAGCCTCGCTTCGGCGCGCCATCGGGGTCCAGCTCCTCGGCGCCTTCCGGGACGCTGCCGGTGCCCTGGCTCTCCTCGCCCAGGATCTCGGCCTCGGCCTCGGCCCAATGCTGCTGCTGCCCGCCTTCGGGCCGGCCCAGCGCTTCCCAGATTTCGTAGGCGCGCCGCCGGATCTGCTCGTCGCGATCGTTGCTCATCCACCACATCCTTCTTTAGTATTGGGACCAATATGGCCCTTTGATTCCGACCCGCACGGCAATTCTTGCTAACAAATGTGAATGTTTTGTAAATTGAAAGGTTATTTCTTCTCATCTCTCGGGGTACTTACATTGCTTCAACACACAATTTATTGTCAGGCAAAAGAAATCGCATCGCCTTGGGGCGAAGCATTTCTTCCTGTCTAAGGCGGTGTGCACCGAGACGGCTGCGCCCGCTGGTCTCTGAAAACCCGGTGAGGCTGCCGGCGGCGGAAACGCGCCCGCAGCACGGCCTCATCAGGGAGAATAGCGGCTGCGCGGTTCGGTTCCGGCCCGCTCGCAGATTTTTTCGGGCCTTTCTGCGCGTCGAGAAAGGTGTCTTTCCAGGACCGGAACGATTGCGGCATCATCACCCTCCGCGATGCCCGCTTGACGGGAGGAGATGGGAATTGGTAACGTTCCCACACAACCTGTCCGAGAGGCAGGGCAGCATTCCACCCGGGAGACGCCCTTGAGCGGCAAGCGCCAGCCAACGATCATCGATGTCGCCCGCCTGTCCGGCGTGTCGAAGACGACGGTGGCGCGGGTGCTGTCCGGCGTCGGCGCGGTCCATGCCGAGACCCGCCAGCGGGTGGAGGAGGCGGTCCGCCAGTCCGGCTATGAGCGCAACCACCTGGCCTTCGGCCTGCGCACCGGCCGCAGCCGGATGATGGGCCTGGTCATCCCCGACATCTCCAACCCGTTCTGGGCCGACCTCGCCCGTGGCGCCCAGGACCAGGCGGAGGCGGAGAAGCGGTCGCTGCTGATCTTCAGCTCGGACTGGGATGTCGAGCGCGAGCGCCGGCATTTGCAGGCGCTGCGCCAGGCCCGGGTCGACGGCATCATCCTCAATCCGGCGACCGATGATCGTGGCCTGCTGCGCCAGACCGAGGCGCCGGTGGTGGTGATCGGCTCCTCCGGCGAGCGCTTCCCGGAATTCTCCAGCGTGCGCAGCGACGTCGCCCAGGGCGTGCGCCTGGCGCTCGACTACCTGATCGCCGCCGGGCACCGCCATATCGGCCTGATCAACGGCCGCGACCGGCGCGTCGCCCGCACCCGCTTCGTCACCGAGGCGCAGGCGCATTGGCAGCGCCACGGCTTCGACCCCGCATCCCTGCCGATGGACGAGGGCGACTACACCGCCGACTCCGGCCTGGCGGCGGCGCGCCGGCTGATCGAGCGCGAGGGCCGGCGGATGACCGCGGTCTTCGCCGCCAACGACCTGATGGCGGTCGGTGCCATCCTGGCCGCCCGCACCGCCGGCCTGGCCTGCCCGCGCGACATCTCGATCATGGGCATGGACGGGGTGGAGGCCGGCGGCTTCACCGATCCCGGCCTGACCACGGTCGACAAGCCGCGCTACGACATGGGCGTCCACGCGATGCGCCTGCTGCAGGCCGGGATCGACGGCGAGGCCGAGATCGAGCACACGGTGCTGCCCTGCCGGGTGGTCGAGCGCGCCTCGGTCGCCGCCCCGCCGCCGGCTTTGCGGACCGTCCGGAAGAAGAGCGCCTGACATGACCGGCCTCGACCACAGCTCCACCGACCTGACGCATCCCCTCGCTGGGAACGTTCCCAAGGCCGCCCGCCAATCCGGTTTCCGCCGGGTCTGGCGCTGGCGCGGCTACTACCTGATGCTGCTGCCGGGCCTGCTGTATTTCGTGGTCTTCCACTACCTGCCGATCTGGCAGGCCAAGCTGGCGTTCCAGGACTACCGCATCATCGGCCCCAGCCTCTGGGTCGGGCTGAAGCATTTCCGGGCGCTGTTCGAGAGCCCGGTGTTCTACCAGGTGCTGTGGAACACGGTGCTGATCAGCGCCATGAAGCTGGTCATCCTGTTCCCGATACCGGTGATCGTGGCGCTGCTGGTTAACGAGGTGCAGGGCAGCCGCTACCGCCGCTTCGTGCAGTCGGCGATCTACCTGCCGCATTTCCTGTCCTGGATCGTCATCGCCGGCGTGTTCATCGCGGTGCTGTCGCCGACCGACGGCACGGTCAACGACATCCTCGGCCTGTTCGGCTTCGCCCCGGTGCCGTTCATGACGTCGGAGGGCTCGATCCTCTGGGTCCTGGTCTTCTCCGAGATGTGGCGCAGTGCCGGCTGGGATTCGCTGCTGTTCCTCGCCGGCGTGATGGCGATCGACCCGCAGCTCTACGACGCCGCGACGATCGACGGCGCCGGGCGCTGGCGCAAGATCTGGCACGTCACCCTGCCGGCCCTGGTGCCGACCATGGCGACGGTGTTCATCCTCAATCTCGGCGCCTTCATGAGCGCCGGCTTCGACCAGGTGTTCAACTTCTCGAACGATGCGATCCGCGACCGGATCGACATCCTCGACACCTATGTCTACCGCATGGGCATCCTCGGCGGCGAATACGCCTATGCCACCGCCGCCGGCGTGTTCAAGGCGGTGATCGGCATGGCGATGATCCTGGCCGCCCACTTCGTTTCCAAGCGCATCACCGGCAAGGGGGTGTGGTGATGGCCGCCAGCAACATTCGCCGGACCCCGTTCGAGCGCATCGAATACGCCATCATCTGCTCGACCCTGCTGCTGATGGTGGTGGTGACGGTCCAGCCGATCCTGAACCTGCTGGCCGTGTCGCTGTCCGACAGCGCCGAGGTGCCGGGGATGAGCGGCCTGGCGGTGCTGCCGCACGGCTTCTCGCTCGATGTCTGGCAGGTGCTGCTGACCCATCCGCAGGTGCTGCGCGGCCTGGCCAACAGCCTGCTGATCACCATCGCCGGCACGGTGATCAACGTCGTCGCCACCACGCTGATGGCCTGGGCCCTGTCGCGCCCGGGGCTGCCCGGGCGGCGGGCGATCCTGGTCTTCATCCTGGTCACCGTGGTGTTCGAGCCCGGGGTGGTGCCGGACTATCTGGTGATGAAGCAGCTCGGCCTGCTCAACTCCTACTGGTCGGTGATCCTCTATCGCGGCGTCTTCGCCTGGTACCTGATCGTGCTGATCCGCTTCTTCGAGGAGATCCCGAAGGAACTGATGGAGGCGGCCGAGATCGAGGGCGCCTCGCCGCTGCAGACCCTGTGGTACGTGGTGACGCCCCTGGCGCTGCCGGCGATCGCCACCATCACCCTGTTCTACACGGTGCTGCACTGGAACGAATATTTCCGGGCGATGATCTACCTGAACGACCCGAAGATGTGGCCGCTGCAGGTGGTGCTGCGCCAGTTCGTGGTCGAAGGCGACAAGTCGCTGATGGTCGGGCTGGACGCCATGAACAAGTACACCGGCGGCAGCCAGATCGACCTCAGGGCGCTGAAGGCCGGGATGATCATCCTGACCCTGATCCCGGTGCTGGCGATCTATCCGCTGATCCTGAAGTTCTTCACCAAGGGCACCATGAGCGGGGCGGTCAAGGGATGACCCGCCGCCATGAGCCTCAACCAAAAAACCGAGGAGGAGACGCAATGAACAAGATGCTGCTGGGTTCCGCGCTGGCCCTGGTGTTCGCGGCGGCGATGGTTTCGTCGGCGCAGGCCGCCGATCCGGTGACGCTCCGCGTCGTCAGCAAGGACTTCACCAAGGCGAACCCGGACGACGTCAAGCTGGTCGGGGCGATCGAGGCCGGGATGGCCGCCAAGGGCCACCCGATCAAGATCGACCTGGTCGACGTGCCGCCCGGCGGCTATGCCGACAAGCTGTCGCTGATGCTGCTGTCGGGCGACATCCCCGACCTGATCTATTTCCAGGGTGGCGACCAGAAGATCGTCGAGCAGGGCTTACTCGAGGACTGGCGGCCTTGGCTGGATAAGGCGCCGAACCTGAAGCAGGCGCTGTGGGCGCACAACAAGCCGCGGCTCGAGAACTACCCCTATCTGATCTACCCGTTCCCGGTGCGGGCCAAGGTCGGGGTGATGCGCCAGGACTGGCTGGAGAAGACCGGCCTGCCGGCGCCGCAGACCCTGGAGGATTGGGAGGCGATGTTCCGCAAGATCGTCGACGGCGATCTCGACGGCAACGGCAAGAAGGACACCTACGGCATCACGGTGGCCACCATCCCGCCGGCCGGCGCCACCGACGAGCTGGACGAGATCTTCAACCAGGCCTTCGGCGTCAGCGCCACCTGGCTGAAGGACGCCTCGGGCCAGTGGATCCATTCCCGCGTCTCGCCGCAGGAGCGCGACAAGGTCGCCTATTACCGCAAGCTGTTCGCGGAAGGCCTGCTGGACCCCGACTTCATCACCACCAAATGGGACACCCGCGAGGACAAGTTCTACTCTGGCCGGGTCGGGGTGATCCTCGGTGTCGTCGGCGTCAACCTGGACATCTACCAGGGCAAGATGCGCCAGGTTCATCCGGGCACGACCCTGGTGCCGCTGGACCCGCCGAAGGGCCCGGGCGGGCAGGGGCTGCGCGCCGTCGACGTCAGCCGCGAGAGCCGCGGCTTCGCCATGTCCGCCATCTCCGAGCACAAGGAGGACGTGGTCGCCCTGCTGGACTTCATGGCGAGCCCCGAAGGCCAGCAGATCGACCGCATGGGCTTCGAGGGCGAGGAATGGGTCAAGGACGGCGGCACCGTCAAGACCACCGACAAGATGGCGACCTGGTACCCGCGCTTCATCATCGACCAGCCGGACGCCTGGACGCCGCCGGTGCCGCTGCTGTCGGAACAGGCCCAGAAGTCGATCGCGCTGGCCCAGAAATACTATTCGCCGGATGACAGCTTCGTCTTCCCCAGCGAGTACGCGGCCCGGCTGGACGCGGCGGAGAACGTCTATCGCAGCTATGTCTGGAAGTTCATCTCCGGCGAGCTGCCGATGGAGAAGTGGGACGACTACGTCGCCGAGTGGAACGCCAAGGGCGGCGCCGAGATCACCGAATATGCGAGGACCAAGCTGAATGGAACCAACTGACGCCGGCGCCTCGCTGAAAGGCCGGGTCCGGGGCATGCTGCATGGCGTCGCGTTCGGCGACGCCATCGGCGCCACGATCGAGAAGCTGTCCGCGGCCGAGATCCGGCAGCGCTACGGCCGGGTCACCTCGCTGGACGTCGACTGGCACCGCAAGGACGCGCCGGAGGCGGCGCGCGGCGGCCGAATCCGGGGGCATGGCATCGTCACCGACGACACGCTGATGACGCTGTGCCTGATGGCGGTCTACGAGGAGGCCGGCCGCCATCTCGATGCCTGGGACATGGCCGGCGGCATGGTCCGCCAAATTGCCTGGACGCCGCGCTGGATCCCCGAGATGCAGCGCGAGACCATGCTGATCGAGCGGCTGTTCTACCCGGAGAAATGGATCTTCCAGCGCCATCAGCTGACCAGCTGCGACCCGCGCGAGGGCGGCATCGGCAACATGGTCAATTGCGGCGCCGCCATGTACATCGCCCCGGTCGGCGCGGTGAACGCCTGCGATCCCAAGGCGGCCTATGACGAGGCGGTCGACCTCGCCGCCGGCCACCAGCACAGCTATGGGCTGGAGGCGGCCGGGGTGATGGCCGCCTGCGTCGCCGCCGCCATGGTGCCCGGCACCACCGTTGAAACAGTGGTTGAGACCGCGATCAATCTCGCCAAGGACGGCACTCGGGGTGCGATCGCCGACATCGCCGAGGTGGCGCGGCGGCTGAAGCCGCACCGTGCCGACCACGCCCGGGTGACGGCGGAGTTCCAGTCGGTCATCGGCCGCTATTCCAGCATGGGCGACAACGTCCATCGCCGGGTCGAGACGGCGGGGGTGCCGACCAACGACTACACCCCGTCGCGCCTGCGCGCGATCGAGGAACTGCCGCTGGCGCTGGGCTTCTGCCTGATCCATGACGGCGACTTCCGCGAGGCGGTGGTGGACGGCGTCAACTCCGGCCGCGACACCGATTCCATCGGCTGCATGGCCGGCGCCATCCTCGGCGCGATGCATGGCGAGGCGGTGATCGACCCGGCCGACCGCGACCTGCTGGACCGCGCCAACCGCTTCGACTTGGCGGCCGAGGCCGACCGCTTCCACGAAGCGACCGCCGCCATCCTGTCCGCCGATCTCGACCGCACCCGCCGGCGCGATGCCCAGCGCCTGGCGCTGACCGCCGATCCCGCCCAGCCGGCCCGCGCCGCCGCCGGCCGCTGACCCGCCCGAAGACCAAGAGCCCGGAATGCCCCTCCCCACCGACACCCTCGACCGCATCTATGCCGGCTTCCTCGGCAAGGCCATCGGCGTGCGCCTCGGCGCCCCGGTCGAGCCGACGATCTGGACCTGGGACCGGATCGACAAGACCTATGGCGAGATCACCGGCTACCTGCGCGACTTCAAGAACTTCGCCGCCGACGACGACACCAACGGGCCGGTCTATTTCATCCGGGCGCTGCGCGATTTCGGGCTGGACCCGTCGCCGCAGGATGTCGGCCGCACCTGGCTGAACTACGCCGCCGAGCTGCACGGCATGTTCTGGTGGGGCGGCTACGGCATCTCGACCGAGCACACTGCCTTCGCCAATCTCCAATCCGGCGTCCCGGCGCCCGAATCCGGCTCGATCGCCCGCAACGGCACGGTGATCGCCGAGCAGATCGGCGGCCAGATCTTCGTCGATTCCTGGGGCTGGGTGTGCCCCGGCGATCCGGCCCGCGCCGCCGACCTGGCCGCCCGCGCCGCCAGCGTCTCGCATGACGGCAACGGCCTGCACGGCGCCCGCTTCGTCGCCGCCGCCATCGCCAAGGCCTTCGTCGCCGAGACGATCGAGGAGGTGGTGGAAGCCGGCCTGGCCACGGTCCCGGCCGGCAGCGAATACGCCCGCGTCGCCCGTGCCGTGCAGGCCCTGCACCGGGTGAAGCCGAAGGATTGGCGCGCCTGCCGGCAGATGCTGGAGAGCGAGTTCGGCTATGACCGCTATCCCGGGGTCTGCCACATCATTCCGAATGCGGGGCTGCTGATCCTGTCCCTGCTGTATGGCCAGGGCGACCTGTCGCGCACGGTCGAGATCGCGACCATGGGCGGCTGGGACACCGACTGCAACGCCGGCAATGCCGGGGCCATCGTTGGCACCCTGGCCGGCATCGCCGGGGTGGCGCCGCATTACCGCGAGCCGATCAATGACGGCATCGTCGCCTCCGGCATCACCGGGTCGCTCAACATCGTCGACATCCCCAGCTTCTGCCGCGAGTTGGCGGTGCTGGCCCATCGTCTGGCGGGGGAGGAGTTGCCTGCAGAATGGGCGGCGGACTGGGTCGCGGATATGGAGCGGCGCGGCCTGCGCTTCGATTTCGACCTGCCGGGATCGACCCACGGCTTCCGCACCGCGCCCGACAACCGCATCGCCCTGTCCTGGTCCGACGAGCGCAAGGCGACCGGCCGCGGCGC
Source organism: Inquilinus sp. YAF38 (assembly GCF_052113205.1). NCBI lineage: Bacteria > Pseudomonadati > Pseudomonadota > Alphaproteobacteria > Rhodospirillales > Rhodospirillaceae > Inquilinus > Inquilinus sp. YAF38. The sequence continues at coordinate 84,176 of NZ_JBFRCU010000017.1, forward strand.
GCTCTGCGCCCTGCTGGACCGGCTGGAGCGAGGCGATGGCGGGCGGATCTTCTGGAAGCCCTTCTACCGCCGCAGCGATTTCGACGACGAGCGCTACCGGCCGATGTTCTCGCCGGTGGTGGCGACCGGGCAGGAGGCAACGCTGCGCCTCTGGCTCGACCCCTGGGAGGGCGACGGCCATCTCCGCATCGTGCCCTATGTCCGCCGGGCGATGAGCGGCACGATCGACGAGATCGGCGCCTGGACCCAGCCGCCGGCTGGCGAATGGCATGAGCTGCGATTCACCGTGCCGGAGACGGGTGGCGAGGCGGTCGACGAGATCGGCATCAAGGTCGAGTATTTCGGCCGGCTGAAGTTCCTCGGCCGGATCTTCATCGACGAATTCACCGTGTCCGGCGTCGGCTCGACCCGTCTCGACCCGCAGATCGAGGCCAATGAATGGGGCGGCATCACCCGCTGCACCTGGAACCGAGGCGTCTGGAAGATCGAGGACGGCCGCATCCACGCCCTCACGGCATCCGACGCCGACCTCTGGACCGGGCACCTCTACGCCCGCGACCAGACCGTGACGGCGGAGGTGACACCGCTGGCCGGCGACGGGCACCTGGTCTGCGCCCGCGGCCAGGGCAATGAGCGCTGCTACGCCGCCGGCTTCGTCTCGGCTGATGAGGTGGCGATCATCCGCCGCGACTTCGGCGAGACCGTCCTGGCCCGGGCGCCGTTCCGGCGCGAGCTGGGTCGGACCTACAACCTGGCGCTAGAAGCGGTGGGCGACCGGCTGGCCCTGTCGGTCGACGGCAAGGTGCTGCTGGAGGCCCGCGACGGCACGCTGGCCTATGGCATGGCCGGGCTGCGCCTGCCTTCGGCCGGGCGCATGCAGGCCGGGGTGATCGAGATCCGCGAGGCCGCCCATGGCTGAGGCGCACCCCGCCCGCCTCGAGCCGGAGAGCCAAGGGCCGCTCTCCGGCATCCGCGTGCTCGACCTGTCGCGCGTCGTCGCCGGCAACGCGCTGGGGCTGGAGCTGGCGGATTTCGGCGCCGAGGTGATCAAGGTCGAGCCGCCGGGCGGCGACCCGCTGCGCGACTGGCTGGTGAAGGGCCACAGCCTCTATTGGAAGGAGCTGTCGCGCAACAAGCTGTCGGTCGTGCTCGACCTGCGCAAGCCGGAGGGCATGGCGGCGCTGGAACGGCTGATCCCGACCGCCGATGTGATGATCGAGAACTTCCGGCCGGGCGTGCTGGAGGAGATGGGGCTGGCGCCCGACCGCCTCCTGGCGATGGCGCCGGATTTGATCCTGGTGCGCATCTCCGGCTTCGGCCAGACCGGGCCGGCCAGCCGGCTGCCCGGCTTCGGCACGCTGGTCGAGGCGATGTCCGGGTTCGCCTCGCGCAACGGATTTGCCGACCGCGAGCCGGTGCTGCCGCCCCTGGCCCTGGCCGACATGATCGCCGGGCTGCATGGCGCCAAGGCGGTGCTGGCGGCGCTCCGGGCCCGCGACCGCGGCATGGCCCGCGGCCAGGTGATCGACCTGTCGCTGCTGGAAGCGATGTATTCCGTGCTGGGGCCGGAGGCCGGCAGCTACGCCGTCACCGGCCAGGTCAAGGAGAGGACCGGCAGCGCCTCGGGCAACAGCGCGCCGCGCAACGTCTACAAGACCCGCGACGGCCGCTGGATCGCCATGTCCGGCTCCACCGACCGGATGGCCAAGCGCATCCTGCTGCTGGTCGGCGGCGACGCCATGGCGCGGGACCCGCGCTACGCCACCAATGCCGACCGGGTGCGCAACCGGGTGGCGCTGGACGCCGTCATCGGCGAATGGATCGGCGCCCGCGACCGCGACACGGCACTGCAGATCTTCCGGTCCGAGGGTATCACCGTCGGCCCGGTGCACGACATCGCCGATTTCATGGCCGACGACCATGTGATCGAGCGCGAGGTGGTGGTGTCGATCCCCGACCCGGATCTGGGGCCCTTGCCGGTGCACAACGTCCTGCCGCGCCTGTCGGCCACGCCCGGCGCGATCCGCCGCCTGGCGCCGGAGCCCGGCGCCGATGCCGAGGACGTGCTGCGTCGGGCCGGCTTCTCGGACGCGGAGATCGATGTCCTGCGTGAGGCGGGGGCGCTGGGGTGATTCCGGACGGCTACGACGACCGGGTCTATGCCGGCTGGCTGGGCAAATGTATCGGCGTCCGTTTCGGCGCCCCGCTGGAGAACTGGACCGAGGCCCAGATCCGCAGCCATATCGGCGAGCTGGAATTCTATCTCAGCGAGGATGACGGCCGGTTCTTCAAGCCGGATGACGACACCGCCTTCTCGATGATCCTGGCCCGCATCTTCGAGGATTGCGGGGCCTCGGCGCAGGTGACGACGCAGCAGATCGCCGAGGGCTGGCTGAACTATCTGGGCGACCAGCACGGCACGCTGTGGTGGGGCGGCTACGGCGTCGCCGCCATGCACACCGCCTATCTCAACCTCGCCGCCGGCATCCCGGCGCCGCTGGCGGGGTCGGCCGCGCTCAACGGCCGGATCGTCGCCGAGGAGATCGGCGGCCAGATCTTCGCCGACATCTGGGGGATGATGGCGCCGGGCCGGCCGGATCTTGCCGCGGATTTGTCGGAGCGGGCTGCGCGGGTGGCCTGGGACGGCAACGCATTGCAGGGCGCCCGCTTCGTCGCCGCCATGGTCAGTGCTGCCTTCGGGGTTCGCGAGCCAGCGGCATTGATCGAGGCCGGGCTGGCCCGGATCGACCGCGACGGGGACTATGCCGCCATGGTCCGCGCCATGGTCGACGCCCATCGCCGCTGTCCCGACGACTGGCGGGCCGCCTTCGCCGTGCTGTCGGCCGAGTTCGGCTACGACCGCTACCCGGGCACCGTCCCGATCGTGCCGAATGCCGGCGTCATCGTCCTCGCTTTGCTGTACGGCGCCGGCGATTTCAGCCGGGCGCTGCGGATCGCCGCCATGGCCGGCTGGGACACCGACTGCAATGTCGGCAATGTCGGCGCGGTCATGGGTGTCGCCGTCGGTGTCGATGGCATCGACCCGTCCTGGCGCCGGCCCGTGAACGACATCCTGGTCAATGCCGGGCTGATCGGCGGCCGCAACCTGATGACGATCCCGCAGGGTGCCGACCTGCTCGCCCGGCTTGGCCGCGGCCTGGCCGGGATCGAGGCCGGGCCGGTACCGCCCCGGCGGCATCTCCGCCACGCCGGGGCGATGGGCGGGTTCCAGGCCCGGGCGACCGGCGGCCTGGGCCGGCCGATCGAATGGCGGCGATCGACCGAGATCGATCCGGCCGGCGCGCTGGCCGTGGTGATCCGCAAGCTCGGCGACACCGGCGAGATCCGGCTGTCGACCCGCAGCCACCTCCGGCCGTCGGAGCTCAGCGGCAATTTCTACGGCGCCAGCTTCTCGCCGCAGGTCCATCCCGGCCAGCGGGTGACGGCGCGGCTGTGGGTCCCGCCCGATGCCCCGCCCTCGCTGCGGGCCGGCCTCTATGTCCGCGACGACAACCACGACCGCAGCCACCAGGCAGAAACCACGCCGCTGCGGCCGGGCGAATGGCAGGACCTGGCCTTCGACATCCCGCCGCTCGCGGACCCCTGTCTGTCCGAGGTCGGCATCGTGCTGCGCAACCTCGGCGGGACCTGGGAAGCGGGGTCGCTGCACCTGGCCTGGCTCGACTGGGGCGGCGCGCCGCGGTTCTCGACCAGCTTCGCCCGTGAGCGGCCGCAGACCGGCGGCATCAGCCAATGGACCTGGCTGCGCGGCTTCTGGCGGCTGGAGGATGGCGGCTATCACGCCAGCGGTGCGACCCGGTCGGAAAGCTACACCGGCGACGTCGAGTGGCGGGACTACCAGGTGGCTGCCACGATCGTGCCGCTGGTCGGTCCCGCCCACGCCGTGCTGACGCGGGTGCAGGGCGCCCGCCGCAGCTACGCCCTGGCCCTGACCGGCGACGGCTGCCTCACCCTGTTCCGGACCGAAGGCGAGACCCGCCCGGTGCGGTCCGTGCCCTTCGCCTGGTCGCATGGCCGCAGCTACCGCCTGTCCGTCGCCGCGTCCGGCGCAGCCCTGCGCTGCGAGGTCTCCGGCGCCGAGGGCTCGGCCGGGTTCGAATGGACCGACGAGCGGCCCATTCGCCATGGTCAGGTCGGCCTCGCCAATTGGGGCGGCGTCCACACCCGGTTCACCGCCCTGGAGGTCGGCTGAACCGAGCCGGTGAGGACGCCGCCGGGGCGTGACGGCGCCCGGCGCCGGATCAGGAGATCTTCAAGGCCTTCTTCAGATCGCTGTCGATCGACCCCGGCTTCAGGCCGTTATCGCGCCGGAACGTGTCGATCGCGGCATTGGTCTTGGGACCGATGATCCCGTCGGCCGTCACCGAGGTGAAGCCGCGGTCCCGCAGCGCCTGCTGGACCTTGCGGATGTCGTCCTTGGTGGGTGGCGTGCTCGCCGCGGGCTGCGTCGCGGGCGCGGGCTTGAGGACATTTCGCACCTTCTGCAGCCAGGCTTCCCGGTCGGCCAGCCCGATCGTGCCGCCGTTGATCAGGCGTGTCACCTTGACGAAGTCGCCTTCGTCGCAGGCCGCATTGATGTTCTTCAATTTCCAGAAGCCGCAGGCGACGCGCAGCGCGTCCGGCAGCGCCTCGGCGCGGTCCGGATCGGCTTCCAGGTTCATCCCGATGGCGGCACCGACACTGCGATAGCCGTCGCGGCCGGTGATCTGGATGTATCCCCGGCCCCGATATTTCCAGCCGTCGCCCGAGTCCGGGGTCCCGTTGCCCATGCGGCTGGCATAGACCTTGTTGGCCAGCGCCTCCGGATTGTTGCCGAAGGGCTCGGCCGAGGCCAGGGTGGGAAAGCGCGACGGCCAGACCTCGGTCAGCCGCTTGGCGCTGTATCTCAGATTCTCCTCGATGACGGTGAGGCCGCCGGATTCATGGGCGACCTGCGCCAGGAAGAATTGCAGCCGGTTGGGCGTGTTCGAGATGCCGAAATCAGCGAAAACCGAGTTGGCCTGGCTGGCAAACGCCTCCACGATGTCGTCGCGACCTCTCGGGAACAGCGTTTTCAAATCCTGAAGTGAAATCATCGTCGTCTCCTGAAAGCAATCCGCCAGCGTTCTGTCGGATCCAAAAATCAAGTGGCGGGAAACAGAATTTCGAACAATTCGATGGAATTTTGATGTAACAATTGCAAGCATAAGCTCAATTCGAGGTAAGGGCAACGTGCTCGATCCCGGTTCGGTCAAGTCGGTGCATCGGGCAGAAAAGGATTGAGCCTAAGAAGCGGTCGATATCTACTCGGTAGAACAAATATCCAACCGGGAGGAATCGGCCATGCGCGCTGCGGCGTTCGCCTGTACCATCATTGCCGCGGCTCTGACGGCCGCATCGGCCCTGGCGGCCCAGCCGCGCTGGTTCACTTACGACCCGGCCAAGCTGGAGCAGGCACGGGCGAAGATCGCCGCCGGGGATCCGCTGTACCGTCCATCCTACACCGCGCTGCTGCAGGCCGCCGACAAGGCGCTGGCCAAGACAGCACCGTCGGTCACCGACAAGACGCTGACCCCGGCCTCCGGCGACAAGCACGACTATTTCAGCTTCGGCCCCTATTGGTGGCCGAACCCGGACACGCCGACCGGGCTGCCCTATGTCCGCCGCGACGGCCAGACCAACCCGGACAGCAAGACCGACGCCACCGACAGCCTGCGCCTGTCCACCTTCGGCAGCGACCTGCGCAGCCTGGGGCTCGCCTACACCTTCACCCGCGACCCGAAATACGCGGTCAAGGCGGCGGAGATGCTGCGGGTCTGGTTCGTCCAGCCGAAGACGCGGATGAATCCGAACATGACCTATGCCCAGGCGATCCCGGGCATCGTCGACGGCCGCGGCATCGGCATCATCGACAGCCGCGCCTTCATCGACGTGATGGATTCGGTCGAGCTGATCCGTCCCAGCGGCGCGCTGCGCGAGCTCGACTATCAGCTGATCAAGCTGTGGTATCGCCTCTTCACCCTGTGGCTGCTGACCAGCGAGAACGGCTTCGAGGAGGCCAACTGGCACAACAACCACGGCACTTGGTACGACGCCCAGGTGACGGCGTTCGCGCTGTTCACCGACCAGCCGGAGGTGGCGAAGCGGCAGCTGAAGATCGCGGCGCTGCGCCGGGTGGCCGGCCAGTTCGACAAGGACGGCCGCCAGATGGCGGAGCTGGAGCGGACCCGGGCCTTCCACTACAGCCAGTTCAACCTGCAGGCTTATAACCGTCTCGGCCGTTATTCCGAGCTGGTCGACGCCGGCCTGACCAATGGCGACACCGACCCGACCGACCTCTGGCGCTTCTCGCTCGACAGCCACACGCTGCAGAAGGGCTACGGCTTCGTCGCCGGCTATGTCACCGCGGCCGGCACCATCGACCCGTCCTGGCCCTATCCCGAGCTGACGCCGGGCGACGGGCTGGACGAGGCGCTGGGCAACCTGCTGGCCGCCGCCCGGGCCTACCACGACCCGGCGCTGCGGCAAAAGGCGGCGATCCTGCTGGCCAAGTTCCCCGGCAAGGTCGACGCGCTGCTGCTGCCGCTGGACTGAGAGACCGCCTGTAAATGCTACTGGTGAGGCCGTCTGACGGCGATTGCTCCGCTTCCGGTGCTCACGAACCCAAACGTCCGCTGCGCGCCGGTTCTCGAAACCACCGCCAGCCGACTCACACCAGCGCATTTCCAAACGGTCTCTGAGCCTTCGCCCCGGTTACGACACCGGGCGCTGCAGCTCCAGCCGGTCGCCGATGCGCAGCAGGCGCAGCTCCAGGGCCGGCTGGCCGGCGCCACGTGGCACCGCCACCACCGCCTCCTGACCCGGCGCCAGGGTCGAGACGAAGCGGACGACGCTGCCCGGGGCGTCGGTGCCGGCCGTGACCACGGTCTCGTATCCGGAAGCCGCCGGCTGGTAATGGACGCTGATATTCACGTCGCCGAGCGTGGCGGTCAGGCCGGCGCCGGGCAGGATCACCTCCGCCGCGGCGGGGCGGGTGGCGAAGGCGCCGAACAGGGCGGCGGCGAGCAGGATCTGCGGCAGCCGGCCGGTGGCCGGCGCCTTGCGTGCACGAGTCATGATGGTGTCCTCAGGGGTGTTCGAGCGGGCGTCAGGCCGCGCTCTGGCCGCCATCGACGATGATGGCCTGGCCGTTGACATAGGAGGCCCGGTCCGACAGCAGGAACAGGGCGACCTGCGCGATCTCCTCCGGCTCCGCCAATCGCTTCAGCGGGATGCCATAGGCGAGGGGATGGGATTCGGTGCCGTCTTCATTCTTCACGATCCGGCCCTGCGTCATCTCGGTGCGGGTGATCGACGGGTTGATCGAATTGACGCGAATGCCGTGCGGCCCCAGCTCCACCGCCGCGGCGCGGGCCAGCGAGACGATGCCGCCCTTGGTCGCGCTGTAGATCGAGGTGCCGGGCGCGGCGATGCCGGCGAGCACCGAGCCGTTGAACAGGATCGATCCGCCGCCTCCCTGCGCCCTCATCTGCGCCGCCTCCGCCTTCAGCGCGAAGAACTGGGCCTTGAGGTTGGTGTCGACCAGGCTGTCCCAGCGCGCCTCGTCGAGCGTCTCGATCGGCCCGCCGCCGGAGATGCCGGCATTGTTGAAGGCGGCGTCCAGCCGCCCGAAGCGCGCCACCACCCGCTCGATGATGCCGGGAATGGCATCGATCCGGGTCAGGTCGGCCTGGATGAAGACCGCCTCGCCGCCGGCTGCGGCGATCTCCGCGGCCACCGCCTCGCCCTCGGCCGCCCGCCGCCCGGTCAACGCCACTTTGGCGCCTTCGCGGGCGAACAGCACGGCACTGGCGCGGCCGATGCCCGACGTGCCGCCTGTGACCAGGGCCACCTTGCCATCCAATAGTCTCATTTTTCGCTCCTTTACATGACTATCATCATGCAATGAGCGTTAGATGATACTGATCATCCTTTTTGCAAGGTCCGCTCGGTCGGGCGAGGGAATCAGTCCAGGAAGTCGCCGTGCTTCCGCACGTGCTCGGCCAAGCCCAGCGTGTGCTCGCGCACCAGCGTCTCGGCCAGGTCGGCGTCGCGGGCCTCCAGCGCGGCGACGATCTTCTGGTGGTCGACCACCGAGCGCTGCGCCCGGTGATCCTGGCCGATCGTCACCCGGCGGATGCCGCGCATATGGATGAACAGGTTGTCGGTGATATCGACGATCAGCTGGCAGCCGCTGATCCGGATGATCTGCTTGTGGAAGGCGACGTTTGCCTCGGAATACTCGGTGACATGCTCCTCCGGGTTGCGGTCATGGAACACGTCGACATAGTCGTGCAGCTTGCGGATCTGGGCGTCGGTCGCGACCTGGGTCGCCAGCCGCGCGGCCATGCTCTCCAGCGCGGCCCAGACCGTGACCATCTCCAGCACCTCGGCCTTGCTCTTGCGGATCACGAAGATGCCGCGGCGGGGGACGGAACGGACGAAGCCCTCCTGCTCCAACAGCGTCATCGCCTCGCGGATCGGGGTGCGGCTGACCCCCAGCATCTCGCTCAGCTGCCGCTCCTCCAGCTTGATCTCGCCGGCATGGCCGTAGATGTCCATCTCGGTGATGGCCTGCTTCAGCGCCTTGTAGGCCTTGATCCGGAAGCTCGTTTCGGTGTCGAGCGGTTTGACGTCGATCTGCGGGAAGCTCATCGGAGGCCCTTCTGTCGCCTGCGCGGCCGGCGTTCCCCTCGGCTATAGCTCCGGGCGCTGCCGGTCACAAGTATACCGTAGACGAGAGTCCAACGCAGCTTTCCTCCCTGGGACAGATTGGCCCTTGGATCGATTGACACGAGGTATTTTGTATACCACGATGGTCCGGTCGGCTGCTCAGCGGCCCTGACTCCAATCACTGGGAGGAAGGCGCGGCCATGAAACTCTGCATCTACGGCGCGGGAGCCATCGGCGGCTATCTCGGCGTCCAGCTTCATCGCGCGGGGGTCGAGGTCAGCCTCGTCGCCCGCGGCCTGCATCTCGAGGCGATGCGCCAGAACGGCCTGACCCTCAGGATCGACGACGAAACCCGCACCGCCCGCATCCGCTGCACCGACAACCCGGCCGAGCTGGGCCCGCAGGACTATGTCGTGATCTGCCTCAAGGCCCATTCGGTGCCGGGGGTGGTCGAGGCGATCCAGCCGCTGCTGGGGCCGGAGACGGCGATCGTCACCGCGGTCAACGGGCTGCCCTACTGGTACTTCCACCGCCATGGCGGCGCGCTCGAGGGGCGTACCATCGAGACCGTCGATCCCTGCGGGGTGCAGTGGCAGCGGCTGGGGCCGGAGCGCGGCATCGGCTGCATCGTCTATCCGGCCACCGAGGTGGTGGCGCCCGGCGTGGTCGAGCATCACTACGGCGACAAGTTCCCGCTCGGCGAGCCGGACGGCAGCCGCTCGGCCCGCGTTACCGCCCTGAGTGAGGCGATGACGGCGGCAGGATTGCAGGCGCCGGTGCGGGACAACATCCGCGACGAGATCTGGCTCAAGCTCTGGGGCAATCTCTGCCTCAACCCGATCAGCGCCCTGACCCATGCGACGCTCGACGTCATCACCGGCGATCCTTCCACGCGCGACGTGGCGCGGCGGATGATGGCCGAGGCACAGATGATCGGCGACCGGCTCGGCGTTCATTTCCGGGTCGATATCGAGCGGCGGCTGGACGGCGCCGGCGCGGTCGGCGCCCACCGCACCTCGATGCTGCAGGACCTCGACCGCGGCCGGCCGATGGAGATCGACCCGCTGGTCACCGTGATTCAGGAGCTCGGCCGCATGGTCGGGGTGCCGACCCCGACGGTCGACACCGTCCTGGCCCTGGTGCAGCAGCGCGCCGAGATCGCCGGGCTCTACAGCCGGTCCGTGCCAGCCGAAGCCAAACATGCGCCGGCGCTGGTGCCGGCCTGACCCTTGTCCGAGCGGCCGGAAAGAGCCGCTTTCCAGAGGAGGAACCCAGCCAATGAGGGCCGAAGACATTCTCCGCCAGAAGGATTCGCGCGTCGTCATGATCCGCGTCGGCGAGACGGTGGCCACCGCCGTCGCGCTGATGACGAAGGAGATCATCGGCGCCCTCGTCGTCAAGGAGGTGTGCCGCACCGAGGGCAATGTCGTGGTCGGGGTGTTCTCCGAACGCGACGTCGCCCGGGCGCTGGCCACCCATGGCGCCGCGGCGCTGGCCATGCCGGTCTCGGCCTTCATGGGCCGCACCGTGATCAGCTGCGAGCCGCGCGACAGCATCGAGACGGTGCTGCGGCTGATGGACGAGAACCACATCCGGCACGTGCCGGTGATGGAGGACCACACCCTGGTCGGGGTGATCAGCGCCCGCGACCTGATCCGGCACTTCCTGCAGCAATCCTCGCCGGCGCTGCAGGACCCGGCCGCGGCCGTGGTCCACGCCTGACCTCCACTTGAGGAGTGGAACCGCGGTGGCCCGACCGGCTGCCGCGGCGTCTCTAACGCGATGCGGCGCCGCTGCACGGGCCGCATGGGGGAGTCTTGTCCATGCGGATACGTGTGTTGCGGGAGCGGCGGGGTGGTGAGCGCCGGGTGGCGGCGACGGTGGACAGCGTGAAGAAGCTGGTGGCGCTGGGCGCGACGGTGGTGGTGGAGACCGGCGCCGGGCTCGGCAGCGCGGTGACGGACGAGGCGTACCGGTCGGCGGGGGCGGAGGTGGCGCCCGATGCGGCAGCCGCTCTGGCGGGCGCGGACGTGGTGCTGAAGGTGCGTCGTCCGCTGCGGTCGGGCGAGGGCGAGGTCGACGAGCTGTCGCTGATCCCGCGCGGCGCGACCCTGATCGGTATCCTGGAGCCCTATGACGACGCCGACAGCCTGTCGGCCTATGCCGAGGCCGGGATCGAGAGCTTCGCCTTGGAGCTGGTGCCGCGGATCACGCGGGCGCAGTCGATGGACGTGCTGTCGAGCCAGGCCAACCTGGCGGGCTACCGGGCGGTCCTGGAGGCGGCGTCGGTGTTCGGCCGGGCCTTCCCGATGATGATGACGGCGGCGGGCACGGTGCCGCCGGCGCGGGTGCTGGTGATGGGCGCGGGCGTGGCCGGGCTGCAGGCGATCGCGACGGCGCGTCGGCTGGGGGCGGTGGTGTCGGCGACCGATGTGCGCCCGGCGGCGAAGGAGCAGGTGCAGTC
>NZ_JBFRCU010000018.1:0-90776 GCF_052113205.1 Inquilinus sp. YAF38
GCTCGCGCCCGACCAGCACGGCGGCGCAGACCAGAACAAGGGCGATCGGGGTGCCGATCCGCAGCACCGTCCGGCGGGCGACAAGGGGCATCTGCATCTCTCCAGCGGGCAGGCAATCGAGAGCGACACGGGCGCCGCGGCCGTGACGGCCCCGGCGCCCGCGATCGACGTCTCCTCCCGGTCTTCGGCTGGTCCGATGCGTCTCGGACCGGGGCCGGCGCGGGTGGCGCGCCGGCCCCTCCCTCTTGCTGCTGAACGAATGACGAAAGGTGACTTCGCCCAATTGGGGAGTCAATGAGGGGAATTCAGCAGAGGACAGGATGACGCAGCAGTTTTATTTTTGGTAAGAATCGCGAATATTAGATCTGGATTAGCTCTTTGTTAAAATCCCGTAAGGATGATTCCGCCGCTACCATTGCCGCCCATATGCTGCAGTGCGGAAACGCACGACGCCACCGCGATTCAGAAGGCGTCGCGACCGGTAAGCCGGCCCGACGGGCCGCTCCGGATACGGTTGAAGAGGTCCATCATGGTTCTGCTCAGGCATCCCCGCCCCGCGGGGTTCGTGGCCCTGCTCCTGCTCGGAACGGCTGTCGCCGGGCCGGCCTTCGCCCGCACCGGGCTGCAGTCCGAGCATTATGTGATCCCGCCGCAGATGGCGCAGGCCGAATCCGCCGACAACACGGACATGTCCGTTCCCACCTTCGATCACGGCGAGAACGGCGCCGACCGCGCCGCGGATATGGGCGTCGCCGGCCACGATCTCGGCGGGCACGAGCATGACGGCGGCCATGGCGGCGGTCACGGGAGGCGGTAAGCCTCCGCAAGGTGCCTCAGGCACCGCTTCGCAAGCACGGCATCCCCGCTGTGCCCATTCACCATCTCACTTACCAAAGGAGCCCATCATGTCTGTCCTGAAGATCGCCCGTCCCGTCGGCCTGGCCGTCCTGATCGCCCTGGGTGTCGCCGCGGCCGGCGCCGCCGACGCCCACACCGGCCTGCAGTCGGAGCATGGCCCGAGCGCGTTGCAGAGCTCGCACGGTCCCACCTATCCCAACCCGCGCCGCTGAGCCGCCTCCGCCGGTAGCAGCGAAAGGGCGGCGGCAGGTCTCCCGGCATCGGCCGGCAGGCCTGCCGCCGCCCTTTGCATTTCCGGCCGGTTCCCCGCGGCTGTATCCCGCGCCGCTCTCTCCCTTCGACAAGCCGCCCCCTGCGCTTTATGAAGGCGGCTCAGCCGCTTTCACCCGGGCGCTCCATGGCCGTCTACACCGAAGTCACCGACGAGGATGTCGCCGCCTTCGCGGCGGAGTACGACATCGGCACCGTGCTGTCCCTGAAGGGCATCGCCGAGGGTGTCGAGAACTCCAACTACCTGCTGGTGACCACGGCCGGGCCGCATATCCTCACTCTCTACGAGAAGCGGGTGGCCGAGGCTGACCTGCCGTTCTTCCTCGGGCTGATGCAGCATCTGGCGGCGCGCGGCATCGAATGCCCGCAGCCGGTCGCCGCCCGCGACGGCCAGGCGCTGCGCCGCCTGTCCGGCCGGCCGGCGGTGATCGTCACCTTCCTCGACGGGCTGTGGCCGAAGCGGATTCAGCCCTGGCATTGCCAGGCACTCGGCCCGGCGCTGGCCCGGATGCACGCCGCCGGGGCCGATTTCCCGATGACCCGGCCGAACAACCTGTCGCTCGACGGCTGGCGCCGGCTGGTGGCGGATTGCGCCGATCGCGCCGACACCGTGACGCCGGGCCTGGCCGAGGGCATCACCCGCGAGCTCGCCTTCCTCGAGGCCCATTGGCCGGCGGGCCTGCCGGTGGGCCTGATCCATGCCGACCTGTTCCCCGACAACGTGTTCTTCCGCGACGGCCGCCTGTCCGGGCTGATCGACTTCTACTTCGCCTGCACCGACATGCTGGCCTACGACCTGTCGATCTGCCTGAACGCCTGGTGCTTCGAGCCGGACGGCGCCTTCAACGTCACCAAGGCGCGGGCGCTCCTGTCGGGCTATCGGGCCGAGCGGCCGCTGTCGCCGGCCGAGGTCGCGGCGCTGCCGGTCCTGGCGCGCGGCAACGCGCTGCGCTTCCTCCTCACCCGCCTCTATGACTGGCTGAACCACCCGCCGGGCGCCTTCGTCCGGCCGAAGGACCCGCTCGAATACTGGCGCAAGCTGCGCTTCCACCAGCAGGTCACCAGCGTGGCCGCCTATGGGATCGATCCGTGACCGACATTGCCGAGACGCCGAAGAAGCCCGTGATGAAGCTGCCGAAGGTGGAGATCTTCACCGACGGCGCCTGCAGCGGCAATCCCGGCCCCGGCGGCTGGGGCGTGCTGCTGCGTATGGGCGAGACCGAGCGCGAGCTCTATGGCGGTGAGGTGCTGACCACCAACAACCGGATGGAGCTGATGGCGGCGATCCAGGCGCTGGAGGCGATGAAGCGCCCGGTCGACGCGGTGCTGACCACCGACAGCCAGTATGTCCGCAACGGCGTGATGACGTGGATGAAGGGCTGGAAGGCGCGCGGCTGGGTCACCGCCGACCGCAAGCCGGTGAAGAATATCGACCTGTGGCAGCGGCTCGAAGCCGCCACGGCATCGCACAAGGTCCGCTGGGAATGGACCCGCGGCCATGCCGGCCATGCCGAGAACGAGCGCGTGGACGAGCTGGCCCGGAAGGGCCTGCGCGAGCACGGCCGCGGCCTGGCGCCGATCGAGGGTTGACCCGGACCATCCTCTCTCCATATTACGAATAGTAAGTTACTATTCGTAATAATGCTGCCGTGCCTGTGCCGGCGGCCTGGAGAAGGGGAAGGTCATGGTTCAGCGAGTCCTGATCGCCGGCGGCTATGGCGCGGTCGGCGGCACCGTCGCCCGGTATTTGCGCCGGCTGGCGCCGGATCTCGACATCATCCTCGCCGGGCGGTCGCCGGACTCCGGCGCCGCGCTGGCGCGGGAGATCGGGGCGCAGACGCTGCGGCTCGACGTCGCCGATCCGGCGGCGGCGCTGGCCGATCTCGGGCCGGTCGACCTGATCGTGGCGGCACTGCAGGACCGCGGCGACACGTTGATCCACGCCGCTTTGGCGCAGGGCGCCGCCCATATCGGCATCACCAAGGTGGTGGAGGAGACCGGGCCCGCGGTGTTCGCGGCGCTGCATGCGCCGCCGCGGCGGCCGATCGTGCTGGCGGGACACTGGGCGGCCGGGGTGCCGATCCTGGTGGCCCGGCAGGCGGTCGAGGATTTCGCCCGGATCGACTCCGCTGCCATGGCCGCGCTGTACGATGAGCAGGACGCGGTCGGGCCGATGAGCGCCGCCGATGCCGAGGCCTTCTCCGGCCGTGCCCTGCTGCGCCGGGCCGGGCAATGGGCCTGGGTCGATGGCGCCGAGCACAGCCGCGCCCTGCGCCTGGCCGAGGGGCTCAAAGCGACGGTGCAGCCCCTGGCCGCGCTGGATGTGCCCAGCCTGGCGGCAATCACCGGCGCCCCCGACATCCGCTTCGATTTCGGCATGGGCGAATCGATCGGCACCCGGGCCGGCGGCCGGGCCTCGCATGAGGCGTTGATCGAGATCGCAGGGGTGCTGCGGTCGGGGCAGCCTGCGCGGCGGCGAGTCCTGGTGTCGGACCCGAAGGGGGTGGACCATATGACGGCGCTGGGCGCCGTGGTCGTCGCCGAGCGCGTACTCGGCCTGGATGGGCTGCCGCTGCCGGCCGGCGGCCTGGCGCTGCCCGAGACCCTGGTCACGCCCGAGGCGGCGATCGCGCGGTTCGAGCAGTTCGGAGTCCGGATCACGACCGAGACGGATCCGGCATAGCGATTGCCGACTCTCCATTCCTGGATGCCCGGGCTTGACCCGGGCATCCAGGAAATATCGATGCCGCTCCGGGTGGCCCCTGGATCGCCGGGTCAAGCCCGGCGATGACAGAACGGGGACGGATTACAGCGCCGCGAGGATCGCTTCGCCGCTCGACACCTCGAAGGCGCCCGGCTTCTCGACGGCGAGATGGGTGACGACGCCGTCCTTGGCCACGAGCGCGAAGCGCTGCGACCGGGTGCCCAGGCCGTAACCCGACCCGTCCATCTCCAGCCCCAGCGCCTTGGTCAGGGTGGCGTTGCCGTCGGGCAGCATGAACACCGAGTCGCCGCACTCGTTCTTGTCGGCCCAGGCCTTCATCACGAAGGGGTCGTTGACCGACAGGCAGACGATCTGGTCGACACCCTTGGCCTTCAGCGCCTCGGCATTGCCGGTGAAGCTCGGCAGGTGCTTGGCCGAGCAGGTCGGGGTGAAGGCGCCCGGCACCGCGAACAGGGCCACGGTCTTGCCCTTGAGCAGGTCGTCGGTCGTGATCTCGGCCATGCCCTCCTTGCCGAGATATTTCAGCGTGACCGAGGGGATGCGGTCGCCAACCTTGATCGTCATGGGTGTTCTCTCCGCCAGAATCCGAGGGGCCGGCCGTGCCGGCCGGATGTCATGAGCTCGCGCCGCGGGCCTGCTTCAGGGCGTCCAGGACCGCCTCGGTGCTCAGCAGCTCCGGCAGCAGGATCCCGTCCGGCGCCCCCGGCCCGTACACGGCGTTGAACGGTATGCCGTAGCGGCCATGCGCCGCAAGGTAATCGGCGATGCCCTGGTCGGGATTGGTCCAGTCGGCCAGCAGCGGTGCCACCCCGGCCTCGCCCAGCGCCGCCGCCACCGGGTCGCGGTCGATCACCAGCAGCTTGTTGACCTTGCAGGTCAGGCACCAGTCGGCGGTGACGTCGACGAACACCACCTTGCCCTCGCGCACCAGGCCGGGGATGGCGGACCGGTCGAACCGCGCCCAGGGAATCGCCGAGGCCGCCTGCGGCGTCGCCGCGTCGGACCGGTCGAAGCGCAGCGGCAGCAGCACCGCGGCCAGCGCCAGGACCACGGCGGCGGCGGTGCCCAGCCGCCGGATCGCGATCCCGCCGCGCCGGCGCAGCCACAGCACCAGGACGATCGCCGCCAGCACCGCCGCCACCAGGGCGGCCGCCACCGGCGGCACCTGCACGGCCAGGACCGAGAGCAGCCAAGCCGCCGTTCCGAACAGCGCGAGGCCGAGCACGGCCTTGACCCAGACCATCCAGCGGCCGGGACGCGGCAGCAGCCGGGCCAGGCCCGGCACGGCGGCGATCAGCAGATAGGGCAGGGCCATGCCGAGGCCGAGCGCGGCGAAGATCGTGCCGATCTCCAGCGGCCCGCGCGACAGGGCGAAGCCCAGCGCGGTGCCGACGAAGGGGGCGGAGCAGGGGGTGGCCAGCAGGGTGGCGAAGGCGCCGGTCAGGAACGGGCCGGCGAGACCCTCCGTTTCCGGCCGGCCGGTGCCGCTGGCCCGCGCCGCGGCGTCCATGGCGCGGCCGGGCAGAACCACCTCGAACAGGCCCAGCAGGTTGGCGCCGAACAGGGTGACGATCACCGCCATCGCCGCCAGGAACACCGGCTCCTGAAACTGCAGGCCCCAGCCGACCGAGGCGCCGGCCGCCTTCAGCCCGACGGCGCCGCCCGCCAGCACCAGGAAGGACGCGACGATGCCGCCGGCGGTGGCCAGCAGGCCCAGCCGCTGCCGCCGCGGCGTCCGGCCGCCGGCCTCGACAATCGACAGCAGCTTGAGCGACAGCACCGGCAGCACGCAGGGCATCAGGTTCAGGATCAGCCCGCCCAGCAGGGCCACGCCCAGGATCGACAGCCAGGCGGCGGCCTCCGGCGCCGCGGCGATCGCCGTCCCGACCGTCGCCTTGGCCTCGACGCTGCGCGGCCCGTCGACCAGGGTCAGGACCACCGGGCTGCCGGTCAGCGCCAGCGGCGGATCGGCCGCCGCCTGGACCCTATCGATCTCGGCCACCAGCCGGCGGCCGCCCTCGCTGGTGGTGATCCGCGGCGCGGCGAAGGCGTCGCCCGGCGCACCCTCGACGAACAGGTCCGGCGCCTCGAACGGCTCACGCGCCGTCGCCTCGATCCGCAAGCCGCCATTCTGGCCGGCCGCGGTTGCGGCCACCGGACCGATCGCGAGGCCGGCGGCGGCGCCATCGCCCGGCACCGTGTTGGCGTAGCGGTCGATCAGGTTGGCGGCGGCCGGGTCGGGCGTCGCCGTGCCGGCCGGCAGGTCGAGCGTGAAGCTGAAATTGGCCGGGATGCAGATGTCGCTGCACACCAGCACGGTCGCTGCCAGGGCCAGGTGCTGCGGCTGTCCCGTCTGCGCCACCGGCAGGGTCAGCGGGAACACCACCTCGGTCTCGTAGCCATAGGTCTCCAGGCCGAACAGCTGGAACCGGTGCGGCGCCGGATAGGCCAGGGTCGCGGTGCCGAGATTCGCCGAGCCCGTCCAGTCCAGCGCCGGCGGCAGCCCGGCATCGCCGGGGGACCGCCAATAGGTCTTCCAATGCGGCTCCAGCCGGATGTGCAACCCGGCCGGGATCTCGCTCAAGCGTCCGGTGCCGTCGACCGCCGTGACCAGCCGCGCCGACGCGCCCTTGGCGTTCTGCCACGGCGTCTCGGCGGCCCCGGCCGCTCCCGGCCCGGCCAGCGCGGCGAGGCCGAGGGCGGCAGCCGCAAGGACTGCGAGCCTAGGGGTCATCGAATCTCCGGCACCATGAAACTGCCTTTCTTTGGCCTATATAGTCGTTCGAAACCAGATCGACGCGGGTTAGCCTAGTGTCGCAGCCGGAAGGAAAGACGGAGCAGTGGTCGGTATGAGACGGGCGAAATCCTCCAAGGGCGACAAGGTGCCGGCGGATGGCAGCTACCTCGCGGGGCAGCTGCTGATCGCCATGCCGACCCTGGTCGCGCCACCCTTCGCCCGCACGGTGATCTATCTCTGCGCCCACAACGACCAGGGGGCAATGGGGCTGGTGGTCAACAAGCCGCTGTCGAGCATCGACTTCCCGACCCTGCTCGACCAGCTCGGCATCCCGCATGGCGACCTGCTGGGCAGCACCCGGGTCCAGTTCGGCGGCCCGGTCGAATCGGGCCGCGGCTTCGTGCTGCACTCGACCGACTACCGGGCCGAGAAGACGGTGGTGGTCGGCGATGTCGCGGTGACCTCGACGCTCGAGGTGCTGCAGGCGATCGCCAGCGGCGAGGGGCCGAGCCGTCACCTGCTGGCGCTCGGCTATGCCGGCTGGAGCGCCGGCCAGCTCGACGCCGAGATCCAGGCCAATGGCTGGCTCACCGTGCCCTGCGATTCCGACATCCTGTTCAGCGAGGACCTGTCGGTGAAGTGGGAGCGCGCCATCGCCAAGCTCGGCGTCGACCCGACCATGCTGTCGGGCGAAGCGGGGCACGCCTGAGGAACTGACTTCCCCCTAACTGTCATTGCCGGGCTTGACCCGGCAATCCAGGGGCCACCCAGAGCGGCATCGACATTCCCTGGATGCCCGGGTCAAGCCCGGGCATGACAGATGAAGGGAAGACCGGGCGCGGCCGTCGCGCTCAGTTCAGCTCGCGCACATCGGTCAGGTGGCCGGCGATCGCCGCGGCTGCGGCCATGGCCGGGCTGACCAGATGGGTGCGGCCGCCGCGGCCCTGGCGGCCCTCGAAGTTGCGGTTCGAGGTCGAGGCGCAGCGCTCGCCCGGCGACAGCTTGTCGGCGTTCATCGCCAGGCACATCGAGCAGCCGGGCTCGCGCCAGTCGAAGCCGGCGTCCCGGAACACCACGTCCAGCCCCTCGGCCTCGGCCTGTTCCTTCACCAGGCCGGAGCCCGGGACGATCATGGCGTAGACCGTGTCGGCCACGTGCCGGCCGCGGGCCACCGCGGCGGCGGCGCGCAGATCCTCGATCCGGCCGTTGGTGCAGGAGCCGATGAAGACCTTGTCGACCGGCACCTCGCTCAGGCGCTGGCCGGGCTTCAGGCCCATATAGTCCAGGCTGCGGCGCCAGGCGCTGGCCTTGTTGGCGTCCGGCGCCTTGTCCGGATCCGGCACGATGCCGGTGATCGGCGCCACGTCCTCGGGGCTGGTGCCCCAGGTCACCATCGGCACGATATCCTTGGCCTTCAGCACGATCTCGCGGTCGTAGCGGGCGCCCTGGTCCGACGGCAGGGTGCGCCAGTACTCCACGGCCTGGTCCCAGGCCTCGCCCTTCGGCGCCATCGGCCGGCCCTTCACATAGGCGAAGGTGGTGTCGTCCGGCGCGATCAGCCCGGCCCGGGCGCCGGCCTCGATCGACATGTTGCAGACCGTCATGCGGCCTTCCATCGACAGGGCGCGCACCGCCTCGCCGGCATATTCGATGACATGGCCGGTGCCGCCGGCGGTGCCGATGGTGCCGATGATCGCCAGGATCATGTCCTTCGCGGTCACGCCCAGCGGCAGGTCGCCCTCGACCGTGATGCGCATGTTCTTGGCCGGTTTCTGCAGCAGCGTCTGCGTGGCCAGCACATGCTCGACCTCGCTGGTGCCGATGCCGAAGGCCAGCGCGCCGAAGGCGCCGTGGGTCGAGGTGTGGCTGTCGCCGCAGACGATGGTGGTGCCCGGCAGGGTGAAGCCCTGCTCCGGCCCGATGATGTGGACCACGCCCTGGCGGATGTCGTTCATGGTGAAGATCGGCACGCCGAAATCGGCGGCGTTCTTCTCCAGCGTCTCGACCTGGATCCGGCTCTCCTCGTCGGCGATGCCGCCGGCGCGGTCGCTGGTCGGCACGTTGTGGTCCGGCACCGCCAGGGTGGCCTGCGGCTGGCGAACCTTGCGGCCGGCCAGGCGCAGCCCTTCGAAGGCCTGCGGGCTGGTCACCTCATGCACGAGGTGGCGGTCGATATAGAGGATGCACGTGCCGTCATCCTGGCGGTGGACGACATGGCTGTCCCAGATCTTGTCGAACAGTGTCCGCGGCGCGCTCATCTCTCACATCTCCGTCATCCGGCTCTTCGGCCGGCGGCCCTCTCGGCCGACGCTGGACCATAGCCGAGGGCAAACCGAGGCAAAAGCTGGAATAATTTCAAAGTTGTCACCCTCCTCGCGGTGCAAATCGGGACGATGGACAGGAATCCGGCCCGGCCGCATCCTCGACGGAGAAGCAACGAGACAGATATGGGGGTGCCCATGACCATCCGCAGCGCCGTCCTCGCCACCGGCTTCGTCCTGGCCCTGGCCTCGTCGGCCTCGGCCGCGGAGGGGATCAAGGGGTTCTGGCGCACCGGGGACGGCCGCTCGGTGATCCAGATCACCGACTGCAACACGGGCATCTGCGGCCTGATCGCGGCGCTGCCGCCGGACGCGCCGGCCACCGACGTGAACAACCCGGACGAGAGCAAGCGCGGCAAGCCGCTGTGCAAGCTGATCATGCTGCACAGCTTCACCCAGGTCTCCGACACCGAGTGGGAGGACGGCACGATCTACGACCCGAAGAGCGGCAAGACCTATGACGCCAAGATGCATCTGACCGGGCCGGACACGCTGGACCTGCGCGGCTATGTCGGCATCAGCCTGCTCGGCCGCACCGACACCTGGACCCGGCAGCAGCCGGGCAGCTTCAAGGCGTGTTGATGCTTTGATTGGCCCTTTGCGTTGCCTCTCCCGCCTGGCGGGAGAGGTCGGGCGTCCGCAGGACGACCGGGTGAGGGCTGGCCCGGGCCTCGACAAAGAACCCTCACCCGGAGCCGCTTCGCGTCTCCGACCTCTCCCGTAAACGGGAGAGGCAATGCGTTCTTCTTCGGCTAGGGAGTCCGCCGCGCCGCCGCCACCGCGGCCAGCCATTCGGCGGTGTCGTCGACGGCGATGTCGATATGGCCGTCGCCGGGCAAGGGCTGGCCCCAGTCCGACGGGGTGCGCACCCACACCGTGGTCATGCCCAGCTGATGGGCCGGCAGCAGGTTGCGGGCCATGTCCTCGACCATCGCCGTCGATCGCGGCGCCAGGCGGTAGCGGTCCAGCATCGCCCGGTAGGGGCCGGGGTCGGGCTTCGGCACATAGTCGGCCGCGACGATGTCGAAGATGCCGTCGAACTGCGACACCACGCCGAGCCGGGCCAGCACCCGCTCGGCATGGCGGACCGAGCCGTTGGTGAACACGATCTTGCGGCCCGGCAGGTCGGCCAGCGCCGCGGCCAGGGTCGGGCTCGGCCCGATCGCTGAGATGTCGATGTCGTGGACGAACTCCAGGAACGGGCCGGGATCGATTTCCCGCTCGTTCATCAGCCCCCGCAGGGTGGTGCCGTAGTCGCGGAACAGCCGCTTCTGCAGCGCCTTGGCCTCGGCCTCCGGCAGGTCGTAATGCGACCGGATGTATTCGCCCATGCGCCGGTCGATCTGGGCGAACAGGTTGCTGCGGGCGGGGTACAGCGTGTTGTCCAGGTCGAACACCCAGTGCTCGACATGGCGCAGCGGATCGGCCGGCTGCATCGTCACTCCGCCGGCTTGACCTGGTGCCGCATCAGCACCGGCATCTGCGCCATGGCGAAGACCAGCGTCAGCGGCAGGATGCCGAACAGCTTGAACCCGGCCCAGAAGCTGAACGAAAAGTTGCGCCAGACGATCTCGTTGATCACGGCCAGCACCACGAAAAACACCGCCCAGCGCCAGGTCAGGATGCGCCAGCCCAGTTCGTCCAGCTCGAACACGGTGCCCATCATCAGCTTCAGGAAGTTGCGGCCGGTGGCGAGGCCCGCGAACAGGATGGCGGCGAACAGCAGGTTCACCACCGTCGGCTTCAGCTTGAAGAACAGATCGTCGTTCAGCCACAGCGTCAGGCCGCCGAAGATCAGCACGAAGACGCAGCTGACCATCGGCATGATCGGCCAGCGCCGTTCGAGCCGGACCGATAGCGCGACAGCCACCACCAGCGCGGCCATGAAGACCGCGATCGCCGGCATGGCGCCAACCACCTGGTTGGCGACGAAGAAGATCAGGAGAGGCCCCGCCTCGAGCGCAAGGCGCAGGAACGGGCTCTTCTCGGCTTTGGCGACGGCCCGCGTGTCGGTCTGGTCGATCATGGCCGCACCCTAGACCAAGTGCCGTTTGCTGAAAACCGCGATCCAGCCGGAGCGACAAGATGGGCTCAGGCCGTTTGCGCCTCCCGCTCGCACATTCCCAACATCGTCATTGCGAGCGCAGCGAAGCAATCCAGGGGCTGCACGCACCGGCCTCTGGATTGCTTCGTCGGCTTCGCCTCCTCGCAATGACGGTGAGGGGATGGCTGTCTGCCTTCGCCCATCCCATGCCGCGCGACGATGGCAGCACTGCCGACAGCGCTCTTGTACGACAACCTCCCCGGGCGAAGGTTAAGGGCTCGGGGCGCTTCGCCGCCGCCGGCCTTTCGCATTCCGCCCCCGCCTTCGGAACGCCGCATCATGTCCGTACACAGTCCGGCGGTCGCCGTCCCGGCACCGCTCGACCACGCCACTGTCCGTTCGATCATCATCGGCATCATGCTGGCGATGCTGCTGGCGGCGCTCGACCAGACCATCGTGGCCACGGCGCTGCCGACCATCGGGCAGGAGCTGGGCGACGTCGAGCACCTGTCCTGGGTGGTCAGCGCCTATCTGCTGGCGGCCACCGCGGTGACGCCGCTCTATGGCAAGTTCAGCGACATTCACGGCCGGCGCATCACGCTGCTGGTCAGCATCAGCGTGTTCATCATCGGCTCGGTCGCCTGCGCCCTGGCGCCGACCATGCTGGCGCTGATCCTGGCCCGGGCGCTGCAGGGGCTGGGTGGCGGCGGGCTGATCTCGCTGGCCCAGACCATCATCGCCGACGTGGTCTCGCCGAAGGAGCGCGGGCGCTACCAGGGCTACATCGCCAGCGTCTTCGTCACCTCCAGCGTGGTCGGGCCGGTGCTGGGCGGGCTGATCGCCGACCATCTGCACTGGTCGGTGATCTTCTGGATCAACCTGCCGCTCGGCCTCGGCGCCTTCTGGATGGTCTGGGGCGCGCTGCGCCGCCTGCCGCGGCACGACCGCCGGCACAAGCTCGACGTGCTCGGCGCCGTGCTGATGGTCGGCGCCACCGTGGCGGCGATGCTGGCGCTGACCTGGGGCGGCACCCGCTACCCCTGGGATTCGGCTGAGATCCTCGGCCTGTTCGGCGGCTCGGCGGTGCTGTGGGTGCTGTTCGCGGCGCGCCTTCTGACAGCGGACGAGCCGTTGATCCCGCTGGCGGTGATGTCGAACCAGGTGGTCGGCACCGGCACCGCCGCCGCCTTCTGCGTCATGGGCAGCTTCATCGGCCTGTCGATCTATGTCCCGGTCTATCTCGAAAGCGTGGTCGGCTTGTCGGCCAGCAATTCCGGCCTGGCGCTGATGCCGCTGATGGCCGGCACGGTAACCGGCGCCAACATCGCCGGCCGCTTCATGGCGCGGATGACCCATTACAAGCGCACGCCGCTGGTCGGGCTGGTGATCGCCGCGGCGGCGCTGGTCGGGCTGGCCGCCTATCCGGACGGGCTGCCGCTGTGGCTGGTCGAGGTCGCGCTTGTCGCGGTCGGCCTCGGCCTCGGCACGGTGCTGCCGGTCACCACCATCTCGATCCAGAACGCGGTGGCGATGCACCAGCTCGGCACCGCCACCGGCTGCATGAACTTCTTCCGCTCGCTCGGCAGCGCCATCGTCGTCGCCGGCTTCGGCGCCATCGTGCTCGGCGCCATCGGCGGCGACGGGCGATCGCCGGAGACCCTGGGCGCTCTCACCTCGGCGATGCGCGACGGGCTGGTCGGCGCCTTCCACTGGATGTTCCTGGCCGCCGCTGCCGGCCTCGCCCTCGGCTTCGTCTGGCTGCTGCTGATGGAGGAGCGGCCGCTGCGCAGCGGCGCGGCCGCCCATGCCAAGGAAGCCCTGGTCGAATAACGGGCCGCCGCTACCCCTTCACCGCGCCGGCGGTGAGGCCGGAGACGATGCGGCGCTGGAAGATCATCACCAGCACGATCAGCGGCACGGTCACCACCACCGACGCCGCCATGATGTTGCCCCAGGGGATGTCGAACTGGGTGGCGCCGGAGATCAGGGCGATCGCCACCGGCACCGTCCGCACCTCGTTGGTCAGGGTGAAGGTCAGGGCGAACAGGAACTCGTTCCAGGCGGCGATGAAGGCCAGCAGGCCGGTGGTCGCCAGGGCCGGGCCGAGCAGCGGCAGGAACACCCGGACCAGGATCTGCCACGGCCTGGCGCCGTCGACGATCGCCGCCTCCTCCAGCTCGCGCGGCAGCTCGCGGATGAAGGTGGTCAGCACCCAGACCGAGAAGGGCAGGGTGAAGATCATGTAGCTGAGGATCAGCGAGCCGAGCGAATTGTAGAGCCCGGCCCAGCGCACCAGCTCGAACAGCCCGGTCAGCACCGCCACCTGCGGGAACATCGACACCGCCAGGGTCAGCATCAGGATGGTGCTGCGGCCGCGGAACCGCACCCGGCCCAGCGCATAGGCGGCGCTGACCGAAAGCAGGAGGCAGATCAGCACGGTCGATCCGGCGACGATCAGCGAGTTGACGATGTTGGTCAGGAAGGGCTGCTCGCGGAACACGCTGACATAGTTGTCGAGGGTGGGCGAGGGCGGCACCAGATCGGTGCCGAACAGCTGCTGGCCGCTCTTCAGCGACGAGATCACCGCCCAGTAGAACGGGAACACCGTGTAGACGATGATCGCCGCCACCAGCACGTAGAAGAAGCTGCGGCCGATGCGGCGCCTGGAGGATCTGGTCATGGCCGCCCCCTATTTGTCGAAGCGCACGCGGCCCGCCACCATCCACAGGGCGGCGAGCACGGCGATGATCAGGAACAGCAGGGTCGAGGCGGCAGAGCCGAAGCCGACATTGCCGAAATCGATGCTCTGCTGCCGGGCGAAGACCGACATGCTCATGGTGTTGATGCTGTTCGAGGTCAGCACGTAGATCAGGTCGAACACCCGCAGCGAATCCAGCGCCCGGAACAGGATCGCCACCATCAGCGCCGGCCAGATCAGCGGCAGGGTGATGCGGGTGAAGACCTTCCCGGGCCGGATGCCGTCGACCTTCGCCGCCTCATACACCTCGCCCGGCAGCATCTGCAGCGCGGCCAGGATCAGCAGCGTCATGAAGGGCGTGGTCTTCCAGACGTCGACCGCGATCACGGCGCCCAGCGACAGGCCGGGATCGGCGGTCCAGGCGATGCGGTGGGCGATGACGCCCAGCGACAGCAGCACCTCGTTCACCACGCCGTACTGGTCGTTCAGCATCCAGCCCCACATCTTGGCCGAGACGATGGTGGGGATGGCCCAGGGGATCAGCACCGCGGCCCTGAGCAGCCCCCTCCCGGGCAGATGCGCATTCAGCGTCATGGCGATGAGGAGGCCGAGAACGGTCTCGATCGACACCGAGATCACGGTGAACAGGATGGTGTTCCAGGCGGAGCGCCACCACACCGGGTCGACCAGCAGCCCCTGCCAGTTGAAGATGCCGCTGGTGTCGACGTCGTAATCGACCGGCTTGTTCTGGTCAATGTCCCAGAACTTGCCCTCGTCCGGCCTCCACACCAAGTTGGTGCCCTTGGGGTCGTAGAACACGTAGTAGCCGCCAAGAGAGTCGTCCCAGTCGGCGCGGTTGGGGCCGTAGAACAGGTAGTTGTCGAAGCCGACCAGCCGGGTCGGCCGTTCGGCCTTCAGCGTCGCGTCGGTGAAGCTCAGCGCGATGGTCCGCACCAGCGGCCAGCCGGCGACCAGCGCCAGCACCACCAGCATCGGAATCAGGAACAGCCAGGCGGCGCGGATGCGTTGCCGGCTGAGCCGGGAGACGGCCGGCTTGGCGGCGCGGGCGGCCGGGGCAGGGGTCGAGGTGGCGACGGTCATGGGGTGCTCCCCGAAATCAATGGCAGAGGCACTCAACTCAGGTCAGCCGGGCTGGTCCTCGCGGTGGCTGATTGCCTCTCCCGTTTGCGAACCCTCTCAAAATCCCCAATCCGTCATCCCCGCGAAAGCGGGGATCTCGCAACGCTCTGACCGGAAAGAGATTCCCGCTTTCGCGGGAATGACGGCAAAGGGATGGATCGTTGTTCTGAAAAGGTCTCGCAAGCGGGCGAGGCAATTGGAGCGGGCTCGGCGGAGGCCGGCCCGTCCGTTACCAGCGGCCGCCGCGGCTCAGCCGGTTCAGGTCCTTCTGCAGCTGCGCCAGGTTGGTGGCGCCGTCGCCCTGCTTCGACAGGGTGTTGTGAACCGCGTTCCAGAACAGGGTCGAGACCTCGTTGTAGCGCTCGCCGGTGATCGCCGAGGGGCGGGCCAGAGCGCCGTCGAAGGCGGTCTTCAACGTGGCGAAGAAGGGCTGGGCCTTCAGCACGTCCGGGTCTTCGTACAGCGCCGGGATGGTGGTCTGGAAGGCGCCGGCGATCGCCCGCCGCTTCTGCTCGTCCTTGCCGGTCAGGAAGGCGGCGAGGTCGGCCGCCTCCTTCGGATGGGCCGAATATTTCGACACCGCCAGGTTCCAGCCGCCGAGGGTGGCGGCGCTGCGGGCGCCCTCGCCGTCGCCCTTCGGCAGGGCAGCGACGCCGACCTTGCCCTTGACCGGGCTGTCGCCGGCATCGACCAGGCCGTGGGCATAGGGCCAGTTGCGCATGAAGGCGGCGTTGCCGGACTGGAACACGCCGCGGGCATCCTCCTCCATGTAGTTCAGGACGCCGTCCGGCGCGATGGTGCCGACCCAGGAGGCGGCGAGGTCCAGCGCCTTGGCGGCCTGCGGGGTGTTGACGGTGATCTTGCCGTCCGGCCCGACGATGGTGCCGCCGCCGAAGCTGGCGATCCATTCCAGCGCGTTGCAGGTCAGGCCCTCATAGGACCGGCCCTGGAACACGAAGCCGAAGAAGCGGTCGTTGCCGTCCTTGCGCTCGCCGTCCTGGATGGTCTTGGCGGTCTCGGTCAGCTGATCCCAAGTCTCCGGCACCTTGAGCTTGTATTTGTCCAGCAGGTCCTGGCGGTAGTACAGCAGCCCGGCATCGGTGAACCAGGGCAGGGCCAGCAGCTGGTCGCCGCGCGACAGGCCCTTGATGATGTTGGGGAAATGCTGGTCGATCGTGGCCTGGTCGACATAGGGCTTCAGGTCGATGAAATGGCTGCCCAGGATGCCGGGCCAGACCACGTCGATCTGGAACACGTCGATGTCGCTCGACCCGGCGCTCAGGATCTGCTGGTACAGGGCCAGCTGGTCCGAGGTCGATTGCGGCGCGGCGACGACCTTGACCGTGTTGCCGGTCTTCGCCTCCCATTCCTTGGCGCCCTCCTGGCACTGCGCCTGCTCGGCGCCGACGGAGCCGCAGGCGATCGCGACCGTGACCCCGGCCGCCTGCGCGGCGGTGCCGGCCAGGACCAGAGCGAATGTGAGGGGAAGGATTGCGCTCCTCGACATGGTCTCCTCCTTGTGGTTTTGGCCGCGGGGGAGACCGGCGCGCCCCCGCGTGCTTTAGTCTTGGGGCAAGGGTGACTCGCCAGGCCGGCTCTGGCGAGTCGAAATGATTTTAGTCTTGGACCGAACGTCGTCAGGCCGCGCTTCGTTCCGCCTGCACCGCCTCGGCCGCCATCGCCCCGAAGAAGGCGGCGTAGGGCGGCAGCGCCACCCGGCCGCCATCCAGCCGGGCGCCCAGACCGGGCGCGTCGGTCGGCGCGATCTCGGCCGGCGGCGCGGTCCAGATCCGGGTCTCGCCGGTCAGGTTGAAGACGCAGAGGATGCGCTCGTCCTCCAGCCGCCGCTCGAAGGCCAGCACGCCGTCGGCGGTGTCGAGGAATTTCAACGAGCCCGCGGCGAAGGCCGGGCGGCTGCGGCGCCAGCGCAGGAACTGCCGGGTGAAGGCCAGGGTGGAGTCGGGATCGTGCGCCTGGGCGCCCACGGCCAGGCGGCGATGCGCCTCGGGGATCGGCAGCCAGGGCTCGGCGGCGGAGAAGCCGGCCTGTGGCGCCTCGGCCTCCCACGGCATCGGGGTGCGGCAGCCGTCGCGGCCCTTGAAATCCGGCCAGAAATTGATGCCGTAGGGGTCCTGCAGCTTCTCGTAGGGCACCTCGGCCTCGGGCAGGCCCAGCTCCTCGCCCTGGTACAGGAAGGCGGTGCCGCGCAGCGAGGTCAGGAGGGCGATCAGCAGGCGCGCCAGCCGCGGGTCGGCCTCGGTGCCGCCCCAGCGGGTCAGCACGCGCTTGACGTCGTGGTTGGAGAAGGCCCAGGACGGCCAGCCATCGGTGGTCGCCTGCTCGAAGGCGATCAGCGCCGTGGCGATATGCGCCGCGTTGAAGGTGTCGTTCAGCAGGCTGAAATTATAGGCGGTGTGCAGCAGGTCGGCCTGGACGTATTCCGCGGTCCGGCCGATCGGGTCGTCGTCGCCGATCTCGGCCACCGCCATCCGGTCCGGATAGCGGTCCATCAGCGCCCGCAGCCGGCGCAGGAACATCAGGTTCTCGGGCTGCGACTTGTCGTAGAGATGCAGCTGCATGTAGTAGGGGTTGTCCGCCCGGTCGTCCCCGGTCGGCGCCCGGTCGGCCGGCTTGCCCGGATTGTCGCGCAGCAGCCGGTCGTGCATGTAGAAATTCGCGGTGTCCAGGCGGAAGCCGTCGGCACCGCGCTGCAGCCAGAATTCCAGCGCCGCCAGCACCGCCTCCTGCACCTCCGGATTGTGCAGGTTCAGGTCGGGCTGCGTGGTCAGGAAATTGTGCATGTAGTACTGGCGCCGGCGGGTGTCCCACTGCCAGGCCGAGCCGCCGAAGATCGACAGCCAGTTGTTCGGCGGGTTGCCGTCCGGCTTGGCGTTGGCCCAGACGAACCAGTCGGCCTTGGGGTTGTCGCGGCTGGCCCGGCTCTCGCCGAACCAGGGGTGCTGGTCGGAGGTGTGGCTGATCACCTGGTCGATGATCACCTTCAGCCCCAGCGCATGCGCCTTCTCGACCAGCCGGTCGAAATCCTCGAGCGTGCCGAACATCGGGTCGACGTCGCAGTAATCCGAGACGTCGTAGCCGAAATCCTTCATCGGCGAGGTGAAGAAGGGTGAGATCCAGATCCCGTCGACGCCGAGATCGGCGATGTGGTCGAGCTTGGCGGTGATGCCGGCCAGGTCGCCGATGCCGTCGCCATTGGTGTCCAGGAAGCTGCGCGGATAGATCTGGTACATCACCGCGCCGCGCCACCATTCGCGCATTCAACCCCTCCCGATATCCCCTGCATCCAAGCCGCGATTCGCCATCCGCCGCGATCATCTGAATGCATTCAGTTCCGACACTATCAGAGACTTTCTTGATCGATCAAGAGGGAGACTTTAGGGTGCCCACATGAACGACGGATCGGAGAAGCGGCGGGGCACGCTGCTGGACATCGCGGCGGCCGTCGGCGTGTCGCGCACCACCGTGTCGAACGCCTTCAACCGGCCGGACCAGTTGTCGGCCGAGCTGCGCGACAAGATCATGGCGGCGGCCCGGGCGCTGGGGGTGCACGGGCCGAACCCGGCGGCGCGGATGCTGCGCACCGGCCGGGCCGAGGCGATCGGCCTCCTGTTTCACGAGACCCTGCCCTTCGCCTTCGACGACCCGGCGGCGGTCGGCATGCTGCGCGGCATCGCCAGCGCCTGCGAGAAGGCGCGCTCGGGCCTGCTGATCCTGCCGGCGGTGAAAAGCCCGGCCAGCCGCAGCGCCATCCACCGCGCCGCGGTCGACGGCTTCCTGGTCTACGGCTTCCTGAACGGGGCGGAGGCCTGGACGCCGCTGCTGCGCCGCGGGCTACCGGTGGTGGCGATCGACAACCAGGTGCCGGATGGAGTGCCCTTCGTCGGCATCGACGACCGCGGCGCCGCCCGCCGGGTGGCGCAGCATGTGGTCGGGCTCGGCCACCGCCGGCTCGGCATCATCACGCTGGAATCGGCGGTCGACGGCTATGTCGGGCCGCTCGACGCGGCGCGGCGAACCAAGATGACCTTCCGCACCAGCGTCGACCGGCTGGAGGGTTATCTCGAGGCGATCGCCGCCGCCGGCATCGACCTGGGGTCAGTGCCGGTGGAGGAGCGGCCGGCCTCGAGCGAGGCGCATGGCCGCGATGCCGCGCTTTCACTGCTGCGCCGGCCCGACCGGCCGACCGCGATTCTGGCGATGTCCGACCGGCTGGCGATCGGCGCGATCGAGGCGGCGCGGTCGCTGGGCCTGCGGGTGCCGGAGGATGTGTCGGTCGCCGGCTTCGATGACATCCCGCGCGCGGCGCTGGTGCGCCCGGCCCTGACCACGATCCGCCAGCCGCTGTTCGACAAGGGCGCCACCGCGGCGCGGCTGCTGCTCGACGCCGTGGCCGACGGCGGCACGATCCCGCCCGACCGCCATTTGCTGCCGACGGAGCTGGTGGTCCGGGCCTCGACACGGGCGCCGGGGTAGGGAAGTCCCCTTACACCGTCATAGCGACCCCGGCCTTGAGCCGGGGGAAGCAATCCAGGGCCGTAAGAGCGGCGGCATGGATTGCTTCGTCGGCTTCGCCTCCTCGCAATCACGAACGAGGCTCAGTTCGCCACCGCGCGAAGCACGGCCGGTGTCTTCGGCGCCTCGACCGCCTGCAGGCCC
Organism: Inquilinus sp. YAF38; assembly: GCF_052113205.1. Lineage (NCBI taxonomy): Bacteria > Pseudomonadati > Pseudomonadota > Alphaproteobacteria > Rhodospirillales > Rhodospirillaceae > Inquilinus > Inquilinus sp. YAF38. Next base: position 19,471 of record NZ_JBFRCU010000018.1, read on the forward strand.
TCATAGATTGCGAGGTAGTCCTGGGCCATGCGGCGGGCGGTGAAGCGCTGGTCGAAGACCTCGCGGATGCGGGTGTTCGACAGCTCGGGCAGGCGCTGCACCGCGGCCACCGCGCCGATCTCGTCCTCGACGATGAAGCCGGTGACGCCCTCGTCGATCACCTCGGGGACGGAGCCGCGGTTGTAGGCCACCACCGGCGTGCCGCAGGCCATCGCCTCGATCATCACCAGGCCGAACGGCTCCGGCCAGTCGATCGGCACCAGCAGGCCGATGGCACCGCTCAGGAAGGCCGCTTTCTGGGAATCGTCGATCTCGCCGATGAAGTCGACATGCGGCGATCGGGCCAGCAGCGGCTTGATCTCGGCGTCGTAATATTCCTGGTCGGCCTTGTCGACCTTGGCCGCGATCTTCAGCTTCAGGCCGCTCTTCGCCGCGATCTCGATCGCCCGGTCGACCCGTTTCTCCGGCGCGATGCGGCCGAGGAAGGCGAGGTAGCCGCGCTCGGCCGGCACCGGCGTCAGCAGCTGCGCCGGCAGGCCGTGATGCACGGTGGCGATCCAGCCGGCCTTCGGCATCGGCCGGCGCTGGGCGTCGGAGATCGACACCACCGGCACATGCGAGAAGGTCTCGAACATCGGGTGCAGCTCGGGCAGGTCGAGCCGGCCGTGCAGCGTGGTCACGAACGGAACGTCGCCGCGGCTGAACAGCGAGAACGGGAAATAGTCGAGATGGCAGTGGATGATGTCGAATTCGTCCGACCGCCGGTACACCTGCTCGAACATGTGCATATGGGGCGCGATCCAGTCACGCACCGAGGCGTCGAGCCGCATCGCCCGCGGCCAGCAGGCCTCGAGCGTGGCGGAGGTCACGGAATCGCCGCTGGCGAACAATGTGACGTCGTGACCGAGGCCGACGAGCTCTTCCGTCAGGAAGGACACGACGCGTTCGGTGCCGCCATAGAGCTTGGGGGGGACCGCTTCGAACAGCGGGGCGACCTGCGCGATTCGCATGTGGATGGAACTCCCTCCGCAGATGGGGGTTTTGTCTGACATCACCGGCGCTGCGGTGCAGCAATGCGGCGCTGCTCTCTTTCAGGTGCTCCCGCGGCAACGGGCACTCGATGACCACAGACAATCGGGGCGGCAAAAGGTTCCGACTCCGCCCCGATAATGTCTGTGGGGTGCGCGCAGATCAGGTGCAGTGCAGCGATGCGCCGTCATCTGTCGGCATGGCGTGCCAAGACTCGCAAGGCGGCCGAACCGTGCCGTCCATGGTGGATGAAGACAAAGCAGGGGAGCTGATGGACATGGCGTCCACGCAGACTCGCACTCTCGAGGGATTCCGGAACCGGCCGATCGGCTTCATCCTGCACTATGTGCGGCAGGAGGCCGCGTCGCATGCGGTGGTGATCGCCTCGGTCGTGGCCGCGGTCGCCTGCGCGATCGGGTCGCAATATGCGATCAAGCATCTGATCGACGTGCTGGCCCTCGGCACCTCCGGGGCGATCTGGCTGGCCTATGGCCTGCTGGTCGGGCTGATCCTGGCCGACAACATGCTGTGGCGGGTCGGCGGCTGGGTCGCCAGCCGGGCCTTCGTCGCGGTCACCGGCGCCGTCCGCCGCGACCTGTTCCGGCATCTCACCGGCCACGCGCCCAGCTACTTCGCCGACCGCCTGCCGGGCATGGTCGCCGGCCGCGTCTCCGCCACGGCGAATGCCATCTTCACGACCGAGAGCATGTTCTCCTGGAACGTGCTGCCGCCGGCACTCTCCCTGGTCGGCGCGATCTGCGTCCTGGCCTCGGTCGATCTCGTCATGGCGGCGGCCCTGGTCGCGGCCGCGGTGGCGCTCTCGATCTTTATCTACCGCCTGGCCAAGCGCGGCGGGCCGATCCACCGCAGCTATGCCACCGAGGCCGCGAAGGTCGACGGCGAGCTGGTCGACGTGATCGGCAATATGGGCCTGGTGCGGCTGTTCGGCGCCACCTTCCGGGAGCAGGAGCGGCTGGCCGACCGCATCGGGGTCGAGCTCGCCGCCCGCCAGCGCAGCCTGCGCTACATGGAGCGGCTGCGGCTGATCCACGCGGCGATCACCGGCGTGCTGACCGCCGGTCTGCTCGGCTGGGCGCTGCTGCTGTGGCAGGCGGGGCGGGCCACGCCCGGCGACATCGTGCTGGTCTGCTCGCTGGGCTTCGCCATCCTGCACGGCACCCGCGACCTCGCGGTGGCGCTGGTCGACCTGACCCAGCACATCGCCCGGCTGTCGGAAGCGATCGCGAGCCTGCTGGTGCCGCACGACCTGCCCGACGCGCCGCATGCCGAGGTGCTGCCGGCGCCGAAGCATGGCGGCGGCGTGCCGATCGCCTTCGAGGGCGTGCGTTTCAGCTATCCCAAGCGGGCGCCGATCCTGGACGGCTTCGACCTGCGCATCGAGCCGGGTGAGCGGGTCGGGCTGGTCGGCCTGTCCGGCGCCGGCAAGTCGACCGTGCTGACCCTGGTGCAGCGCTTCTACGACGTCGAGCTCGGCCGGATCGAGGTGGCGGGGCGCGACATCCGCGACCTGACGCAGGAGAGCCTGCGCCAGATCATCGGCGTGGTGCCGCAGGACATCTCGCTGTTCCACCGCAGCGTGCGCGAGAACATCCGCTACGGCCGGCCGGACGCGACCGATGCCGAGGTGATGGCCGCGGCCGAGGCCGCCCATTGCCGGGAGTTCATCGAGGTGCTGCCGGAAGGCTTCGACACCGTGGTCGGCGACCGCGGCGTGAAGCTCTCGGGCGGCCAGCGCCAGCGCATCGCCATCGCCCGCGCCTTCCTCAAGAACGCGCCGGTGCTGCTGCTGGACGAGGCGACCTCGGCGCTGGACAGCGAATCCGAGCGCGCGGTGCAGGAGGCGCTGGACGACTTGATGCAGGGCCGCACGGTGATCGCCATCGCCCACCGCCTGTCGACGCTGCAGCGTTTCGACCGGATCGTGGTGATGGAGGCGGGGCACGTGATCGACACGGGCACCCCGGCCGCCCTCGCCGCCCGCCCCGGCATCTACCGCTCCCTGCTGCAACGCCAGCTCGGCCATCCGGAAGAAGCCCACGCCGCGTGAGCCGGTTCGCACCCGCCGCCCCGGCGTGATATGCAGCCTGGGCGGCCGCCCGGGGCCGCGCCTCAGGGACGAAGCCGATGCCATCGCTCGACCAGTTGCCGCGCCTCCGCCTGCAGCACGCGCCGACGCCCTTGGAGCCGCTGCCGCGGCTCACGGAAGCGCTCGGTGGCCCGCAGCTCTGGATCAAGCGCGACGACTGCACCGGCCTGGCGCTGGGCGGCAACAAGGTGCGCAAGCTGGAGTTCCTGCTCGGCGACGCACTGGCCCAGGGCGCCGACACCATCATCACCGCCGGCGGCCCGCAATCGAACCACGCTCGGCAGACCGCGGCCGCCGCCGCCCGGCTGGGCCTCGACTGCGTGCTGGTGCTGACCGATGCGGTGGCGGGGCGCGACCCGTCCTATCACGCGAGCGGCAACCTGCTGCTGGACGAGCTGTTCGGCGCGCGGATCGAGCTGCACCCCGGCACCGCCGACCCGGATGTGGAGATGGCGCGTGTCGCCGAGGAGTGCCGGGCCGAGGGCGGCACACCCTATGTCGTCCCGGTCGGTGGGTCGAACGCGCTCGGGCTGGTCGGCTATGTCGATGCGGCGCAGGAGTTGCTGCGCCAGGGCCGCGACCAGGGCGTCGCTTTCACCCATGTGGCCCTGGCCAGCGGCAGCGGCGGCACCCAGGCCGGCCTCGCGCTCGGCCTCGCCCWCGGCGGCAGCACCGCCCCGGCGGTCGGCTACTGCATCAGCCGGTCCTCGGCGGAGCAGCGGCCGAAGGTCGCCGGGCTGGTCCAGGCCGGCGCTGCGCTGCTCGGCGTCCCGGCGCCGCTCTCGGCCGCCGATCTGGTGCTGGAGGACGGCGTGGTCGGCGACGGCTACGGCCTGCCGACGGAGGGCATGGTCGAGGCGCTGCAACTGGCCGCCAGCCGTGACGCGATCGTGCTGGACCCGGTCTACACCGGCAAGGCGATGGCTGGGCTGATCGCCGGCATCCGCGCCGGCCGCTTCCGGCCCGACGACGTCGTGGTGTTCCTGCACACCGGCGGCACGCCCGCCTTGTTCACCTATCCCGACGCCTTCCCGATTCACTGGGGCGAATGACCGATCCGGATCTGCCGCGCTGTGGCTGGGCCGCGGGCGGCCCGGCGATGCTGGCCTATCACGACCGCGACTGGGGCACGCCGGAGCGCGACGACCGCTCCCTGTTCGAGAATCTCAGCCTGCAGGGCACCCAGGCCGGCCTGTCCTGGCGGCTGGTGCTGGAGCGGCGGGAGAACTACCGCCGCGCCTTCCACGGCTTCGACATCGCCCGGGTGGCGGCGATGACCGACGCGGAGATCGAGGTGCTGCTGGCCGATGCCGGGCTGATCCGCAACCGGGCCAAGCTGAACGCGGTGCGGACCAATGCCCGGGCTGTTCTCGCCGTGATCGAAGCCGAGGGCGGGTTTGGCCGCTATCTCTGGTCCTTCGTCGGCGGCGAGCCGCTGGTCAACCGCTGGACCGCCCATGCCGAGATGCCGGCCACCAGCGACATCTCCGACCGGATGAGCCGCGACATGAAGCGCCGCGGCTTCGTCTTCGTCGGCTCGACCGTCTGCTACTCGCTGATGCAGTCGGCCGGGCTGGTGAACGATCACATGGTCGGCTGCTTCCGGCATCCGGAGTTCGGGCAAAGCTAGCTCATGGCTTCCTTTTTTGTCATTGCCGGGCTTGACCCGGCAATCCAGGGGCCACCGAGAACGGCTTTGAAAGCCCCTGGATCCTCGGGTCAAGCCCGAGGATGACAGTTATAGAAGGACCGACAGCCTTGATCCCCACCGCCGCCCGGGACCAGGATGAGGCATGGCGGAGACCAGGGCATTGTCGCCGGAGGCGCTGAAGGCGCTGTCCCGGCGGTCCGACATCGACGGGCTGTGGGCGCTGGCCCGGCATGCCGGGCTGATCGCGCTCGGCGTTGCCCTGGTGCTGGCGGCACGCGGCAGCCTCTGGGTTTGGCCGGCCATGGCGCTGCTCGGCGCCGCCGAGATCTCTCTGTTCGCGCCGCTGCACGAGACCACCCACCGCACGCCGTTCCGCTCGCTGTGGCTGAACCGGCTGGTCGGCTGGGTCGCCGGCTTCCTGCTGGTGCTGCCGCCGGAAGGTTTCCGGCTGTTCCACATGGCGCATCACCGCCATACCCAGGACCCGGCGCGCGACCCGGAGCTGATCGGGGCCAGGCCGCTGACCCGCGGCCGCTATCTCCTGATCCTGACCGGCCTGCCGTATTGGAGAAGCCAGATCCTCGCCCTGCTGCGCACCGCGGCCGGCCGCGACCGGTCGCCTTGGATCCAGGCGGCCGACCGGCCCCGGGTGACGGCCGAGGCCCGGCTCTACGTGCTGCTCTACGCCGCGATCCTGGCCATCAGCTTCGCCACCGGCAGCACCCTGGCCCTGCTGCTCTGGATCGGGCCGGTGGTTCTGGCCCAGCCGCTGCTGCGCTGGGTGCTGCTGGCCGAGCATTCCGGCTGCGTCCTCGGCAACGACCGCTGGGCCAACACCCGCACCACCCTGGCCGGGCTGGTGCTGCGCGGGCTGTTCTGGAACGCCAGCTACCACACCGAGCACCATCTGGCGCCCGGCGTGCCGTTCCACGCCCTGCCGCGGATGCACGACCTGGTCTCCGCCCGGCTCGCCGTGCTGTCGCCGGGCTATCCGGCCGCCCATGCCGAGATCCGCCGCGGCTTGGTGTGAGCGTCGTTTCACGTCATTGCGAGCGCAGCGAAGCAATCCAGGGGCCGCTCATACCGGCCCCTGGATTGCTTCGTCGGCTTCGCCTCCTCGCAATGACGGCCCTTGGGGGTTGACCCGCCTCACCCCCGGTCCGCCTTGATGAGATCGACGAACGCCCTCAGCGGCGCCGGCATATGGGTCCGGCTCTGATAATAGAGGAAGGGGCCGGAGAAGCTCTGCCACCAATCCTCCATCACCGGCACCAGCGCGCCGCTGTCGAGATGCGGCCGCAGCACCTCCTCGAAGGAGCTGATCACCCCCAGCCCGGCGACCGCGGCCGCCACCTCCATCTCCAGCGCGTTGGCGATCAGCGGGCCGTCGGGGCTGATCCGGATGATCTGGCCGTCGCGCTCGAACTCCAGGCCGGCCAGGCGGCCGCTGGCGAAGCGGTGGCGGATGCAGGAATGGTCCAGCAGGTCCTTCGGATGAAGCGGCCGGCCGCGCGCCGCGAGGTAGGACGGCGCGGCGGCGACGACGAAGCGCTGGACCCGCGGGCCGACCGGCACCGCGATCATGTCGCGCTCGACCCGCTCCTCGTAGCGGATGCCGGCGTCGAAGCCCTCGGCCAGCACGTCGACGAAACTGTCCTCCGCCGTCACCTCCAGCCGGATGCCGGGATGCGCCACGAGGAACCGGGCCGCGATCGGCGGCAGGATATGGCGGCCGACGATGGTCGGCACGTTCAGCCGCAGCGTCCCGGTCGGGCTGTCGCGGGCGCTGGTCACGGCATCGAGCGCGCCGGCGATCTCGCCCAGCGCCGGGCCCAGCCGCTCCAGCAGCCGCTCCCCGGCTTCGGTCGGGGTGACGCTGCGGGTGGTGCGGTTCAGCAGCCGCACGCCCAGCCGCGCCTCCAGCCGCCGCAAGGCGTCGCTCAGCGAGGAGGCCGAGACGCCGCGCAAGGCCGCCGCGCCGCGGAAGCTGCGGGCCCGGGCCACGGCGACGAAGGCGTCGAGATCGGACAGGTCGGGGCTGCTCATCGTTCGGCTTTCCGCACGGCTTGTTCGCCACTGCCCGGATTATCGCACGAAATCTGCTCGCCCGTAGTCGGCCTGTCTGGCCCGGATCGAGCAGGCCGTGCCCAAGGGCGCCGCCGCCGGCGACCGCTCCACTCGTCGAGCGCCCTGCACCCTCTTGAAGCCAGACCTGCAGCGATCGGCCTTGGCGTGCCGACTCGGATCTGGCCATATATCCGCATGGATATGACGGATGCCGATCCCATCGAGCCGATCGACGAGGCGATGATCAGGACCCTGGTCCACGCCTTCTACGGCCGCGTGCGCGGCGACGCGGTGCTGGGGCCGATCTTCGCCGGGGTGATCGGCGACAACTGGGACCGGCACCTCGCCAAGATGTGCGATTTCTGGTCGTCGGTGATGCTGCGCAGCGCCCGGTACCAGGGCCGGCCGATGCAGGCCCATGCCGGCGTCTCGGCGCTGCGGCCGGAGCATTTCGCGCATTGGCTGGACCTGTTCCGCGCCACGGCGCGCGAGGTCTGCCCGCCGCGGGCCGCCGCGCGCTTCATCGACCGGGCGGAAAAGATCGCCGAAAGCCTGCGCCTCGGTGTGATGTTCCAGCGCGGGATTCTGCCTGATACCCCGGCGCGCCGGGCGGGCTGAGCCGCGGTCGACCATGTCGCGTTGCCTCTCCCGCAAGCGAGACCTTTTCAGACTCCAGCCACCCGACTCGACCTATGCCTTTAATCCTCCCCCTCCCCTTGCGGGAGGGTGCTAGGGGTCTGCGCGCGGCGGCGCGCATGGGCAGTGAACAGAGATCGCCACCCGGGCCGGTCCTCCGACGATCCAGGCCGGGTCGAGCCGAGAGACCCCCTCCCCCTACCCCCTCCCGCGAGGGGAGGGGGAGGATAAAAAGTCTATGCCGGAAGGGTGGGAGCTATTCTGAAAAGGTCCCGCAAGCGCGAGGGGCAACGCGTTGGCTGAACTGGCTGTGACTTACCGGCGAGCCGCGAACGCCGCGACGGCGAAGCCGGCCGCGACCACGGCCAGGCCGCCGGCTACGGTGACGATGGTGAGCGCGACCGAGAGGTCGCTGCCCGACGGGCCGAACAGGGCCAGCAGGCTGGCGCCCAGCCCGGCCAGCGAGATGCCGCCGACGGTCAGCAGCGACTGCAGGTCGGACGAGGTTTCCGCGGCGGCGCTCTTGGCGCGGCCTTCGGTGCGCGACAGGTCCATGGCTCTCTCCAGGCGGTCCGGCTGAGCCGAAGCCCGCGGCTGTCGTCTCCATATGTCAGACGTGTTGTCCCAGACATAGGGCGGCAGAGGCCTGGCGTCAGCCCCCGACCTTGGACCAGTAGGCCACATAGAACGCAGACCAGCCCAGCGCCGCGAGCAACAGCCGCACCCGCAGCGGCTGCAACCAGCCGGGCATGGCGGGTGTCAAGCCGTGCAGGATCGCCCCGGCCGCGGCGAGTGCGACAAACCGCGGCAGCCGCACCAGCGGCGTCAGCAGCGCCAGCTCCCACACCGGGACGCCCAGTGCCGGCGCGCTGGCGGCGGCGATCTTGTAGGGGATGCCGCTCAGGCTCGCCAGAATCATCGCCCCGGCCAGGCCGGCGGCGGATTCGGTGCCGGCCATCATGGCCTGCATCCGGGCGATCATGGCGGTCGGGATCGCCGGCACCTCATCGATCAGCGCGATCGCGGTCTCCGGTGCGTGGCTGGCGAACAGCGCCAGCGCGGTGCCGCCGACCATCGCCCCGGCCGCGGCGGCGACCGCGGCCCGCAGCCCCGCCCGCCAGCCGCAGGCCAGCGCGATCAGCGACACCGGCACGTCCGGCACCACGAAGAACAGGCAGGCCTCGGCCACGCCCCAGAGGAAGGCCAGCCACGTCAGTCCCATTCGGAAAACCTCGTGCCCTCCACGAGCTTCGCCATCGCCGCTTCCAGCCCCTCGACGAAGGCGTCGGTGTCCTCCGGCCGGTCGGCCAGGGGCGGGCCGACGAAGGCGTCGCAGAAGAACGGCACCGGCAGGAAGGCGCCGCGCGGCAGCACCTTGCCCAGCCCATGCAGATAGACCGGTACGATCGGCACGTCCGGCCGCCGCTTGGCCAGGTGGCAGATGCCCTTCTTGAAGCGCTGCAGGCGCTCCGGCTCGCCGCGCGACCCTTCGGGGAACAGGATCAGGATGCAGCCCCGGTCCAGCGCCTCGATACAGCCGGTCAGCGGGTCCTCGCCGCGCTCCCGCGCATGCCGGTCGAAGGGCAGGATGCCCATGCAGCGGGTCGAGAACCAGGCCATCGCCTTGCTGCTCATGAAATAGTCGGCCGCCGCCACCGGCCGCACCTTGTGCAGGATCCGGCTCGGAAACAGCGAGGTCAGGGCCACCGTGTCGGCATGGCTGTTGTGGTTGGCGACGATGATCGCCGGCCCGGCCATCGGCAGCCGCTCCGGGTTGCGCACATGCAAGCCCACGAACAGCAGCATCAGGGGCTTGGTCACCAGCCAGTGGAACAGCAGTCGCCACATGGTCCGGGCCTCAATAGTAGAAATAGCGCATGAAATGGAAGAACAGCGGCGCCGCGAAGATCAGGCTGTCGATCCGGTCCAAGACGCCGCCATGGCCGGGGATCAGCGTGCCGGTGTCCTTGATGCCGATGTCGCGCTTGACCGCGGAGACGGTCAGGTCGCCGAAGAAGCCGCTGACCGCCATCAGCGCGCCGGCCGCCAGCGCCATGTGCAGCGACAGCGGCGCCAGCAGCGGCCCGATCAGCCCGGCGACCACGGTGGTGGTGACCAGGCCGCCGATGAAGCCCTCCACCGTCTTGTTCGGGCTGACCGAGGGCGCGATCTTGTGCCGGCCGAAGATCCGGCCCCAGACATACTGCGCCACGTCGTTGCCCTGGGTCAGGATCAGCAGCAGCAGGAGCAGCCCGGCGCCGCCCGGCCCGGCCTGGCCTTCCTCCGGCAGCACGAACAGATAGGCGACATGGCCGATGGCGAAGACGCACAGCATCAGGCCCCAATGCAGCGTGCCCAGCGCGCGCAGGAAGCCGGTGACCTCGCCGCGCAGCACCATCATCGCCGGCACCACCATGAACAGATAGACCGGCACCCAGATGATGAAGAAGCCGTACTGCTCCTGCGCGATCCACCACCATTGCGTCGGGATTGCCAGATAGGCGATCAGCAGCACCGCCCGGTCGGCCCTCCGGGTCGGCACCACCGACAGGTACTCCTTCAGCGCCAGGTAGCTCACCACCGCCAGCACCACCAGGACGGCAATCGGGTTCAGCACCAGGGCGATGCCGCCGGCGATCACGATCACCCACCAGGAATGGATGCGTAGCCTGAGCTCGGTCCAGTCCTTGTCCGGCTTGCTGCGGCGCAGGAACAGCACGGTGGCCTCGGCGACCAGCAGCACGACGATCAGCGCGGCCAGCGTCCAGGCGACGGTGGGATCGACATTTAGCCCGGATATCTCACACCCCCTGCGCCCTGCGTCGTCTTGCGGTGAGTCGGATGTGGGGGCGGGACGCGAAAAGCGTATCGGGACATACGGTTGAGCGGCCCGCCCCCGCAGGCGGCCGCCGCAAGACGACCCTTCGGGCCGGTTGAAAATGCCGACAGGGTGCGTCGAACGGCTTGCCCGATGCAAAAGCATCGCGCTGCGCCGCTCTCCTGCCCCGCCGGCATTTTGAACCGGCGCAGGGCACAGGGGGTGTGAGATATCTGGGCTTGCCCGGCGATCATGCCCCGATCTCCGCCAACGCCGCGCGGACGCGGTTCAGAATGGTCAGGATCGACAGCAGCAGCAGCGCCCCCAGCACCAGCGGCATCCACAGCGCCGGGGCCAGGATCTGGAAGTAGGCGGCGACGGCCAGCACCGAGAAGCCCAGCGCCCGGTCGGACTTGCCGAACGGCCCGTCATAGCGCCGGCCGGCGCCGATGCTGCGCGCCGCGATCCCGGCAGCCTCGCCGATCACCGCCAGCAGCACGGTCAGCACCACCAGCCAGGGCGGCGCCGGCAGCAGCAGCGCCAGCGGCAGGTACAGCGCCGCATCCGACACCATGTCGCCGATTTCGTTCAGCAGGGCGCCCAGCGGCGTCGGCTTGAAGAACTCGCGCGCCAGCATGCCGTCGATGGCGTTCAGCGCCATCCGCAGCAGCAGGAAGGGCGGGTACAGCAGCAGCAGCCAGGGCCAGCCGGTGGCGGCGACGACGAGGCCCAGCAGCACCGACAGCCCGGCAGCCGCCAGGGTCACGGTGTTGGCAGTGACACCCTTCTGCGCCAGCCGCGCGGCGGTCGGGCGCAGCAGCGCCTGGAATCTCGGCTTGATGTCGTAGAGCGATGGCATGGATCCCCCGATCCCCATCATACCATCGCGGGCGTCATGGCTTTTTCGTGGTGCCGTCGCTGGCGGAATCCGCCTTCGGATAGCTCGGATCGGTCAAGCAGGCGCGCAGCCAGAGCGCGTCGTCGTCCAGCCCTCCGCCCTCGGCGTCGATCCGGGGCAGGGATCCGACCGCGGCGACGGCATCCGCATTCGGCTGCAGGTCCCAGCCCGCTTCGGCCTCCTGGTCCTGATCCGGGCAGAGCGGCAGGGCGCCTGTGCCGCCGATGGAGCAGGCGGCGACGGTCTTCAGCTTGCCGCCGACGACCTCGGCGACGGAATGGGTCTCGGACACCGAGCCGGACGCCCAATCCTCGGCGACGCCGCAGACCCGGTCCTTGTTCTGATAGAAGCGGGTGGCGAAGCAGCCATAGACATCCGCCGACGCCGACCGGCCGTCGGCCGGCAGGAAGTCGCATGCGGTGCTGAAGCCGGCGAAGGGCCCGCCGGTGAACCGGGCGGCGAAGCGGCGCTGCGCCTCAGCTGCTGCGATCAGGTCGAACTGCTTGGGGTCGGTCCGGGAGCGCAGGCCGAGCGCGTCGGAGCGGTCACGCATCGCCTTCAGCAGCCGGGCATGCCAGGCTGCTTCGTCCTCGTCCTCTTCCGGGCCGGCGAGCCGCTGGTCCCGCGCGGCCAGCCAGCGCCGCTGGCTGGCCACCAGCATGTCGCGGATCTCGGCATCGTCCGCGGCCGCTTTCAGGATCTGAGCATAGGCCTGGCCCATGGCCGCGTCGGCCGCCTTCAGTGTCTTGTCGCCGCAGATCGCGTGCTCGATCCTGGTCGATGCCTTGCCGCAATCCAGCGCCAGGGCGGGGGAGGAGAGGGCGAGAAGGGCGGCCGCGGCGAGCAGCAGGGATCTGATGGTCATCGGACTCTTGGATATGAGACTGAGCAAGATGGCAAGGACATCCGTCCTGCCGCGGTCCGCAGCATCTCCGCGCGGAAAGCGGGCGGCATCGTGGCGGAGGCGGGACGGTCACGCGGCCAGGCGCCGCCCGAGCAGGATCACCGCGGCGCCGCCCAGGCACAGCACCGCGCCGATCAGGTCGAAGCGGTCGGGCCGGCTGCCCTCCACCACCCACAGCCAGGTCAGCGAGGCGGCGATGTAGATGCCGCCATAGGCGGCATAGGCCCGGCCGGCGAACTCGGCGTCGATCCGGGTCAGCAGCAGGGCGAAGGCGATCAGGCTGCCGGTGCCCGGCAGCGCCCACCACGGGCTGCCGCCCAGCCGCAGCCAGGCCCAGAAGGCGAAGCAGCCGGCGATCTCGGCGAAGGCGGCCAGGATGAAGGCGAGGATCGAGGTCACGGCCGGCCGATGCCGTCCTGATCGGCGGTCAGCCCGTCCAGCAGCAGCCGGAGCAGGGCCAGCGCGAAGGCCTCCATGTTCGCGGCGCGGTCGGCGCTGCCGGTTGCCACGGTCGCCGTCGTATTCCGCGGGCCGCAGATCGCGATGCAGCTATGCCCGGCCAAGTCGCCGTAGCGGTTGCCGGTGGGGCCGGCCGCGCCGGTCTCGGCGATGCCCCAATCCGCCTGGAAGCGGTCGCGCACGGTGCGCGCCAGCAGCGCCGCATAGGGCTCGGTCGACGGGCGCAGGCCGGCCATCTCGGCCTCGCCGATCGCCAGTAGCGCCCGCCGGGCCGCCGCGGTGTAGACCACGGCCCCGCCCAGGAAGTAGGCGCTGGCCCCCGGCACCGCCAGCAGGGCCGCGGACACCAGCCCGCCGGCGGAGGATTCAGCCACGGCGATGGTCTGCCGCCGGGCGGTCAGCAGCTGGGCCGCCTGGGCGGCGGCCGCGGCGATGGTCGTCATCCGGTTCCTCGATCTTCGGTCCGACGGCAGGATGCATCGGATCCTGCCGCGCATCCTAGCGGCGGCTGACGCCGGGCATCGATTCCGGGTTTGACAGGCCGGGCGGGTCCGCGCAGCTTCGCCCGCGGACCATCGCCTCCCGTGAAGGACTTCCCGATGTCGACCGTGATCCCACAGCCGCCGCAGACCCTTGTCCCGGTGCTGGGCAGCGACGCCACCTTCCCCGTCGGCCGCATCTTCTGCGTCGGCCGCAACTACGCCGCCCATGCTCGCGAGATGGGCCACGACCCGGACCGCGAGCCGCCGTTCTTCTTCGCCAAATGGGCCGATGCAGTGGTGCCGACCGGCAGCACCATCGCCTATCCGGCGGCGACCAGGGACCTGCATCACGAGATCGAGCTGGTGGTGGCGATCGGCGCCGGCGGCACCGACATCGCGGCGGAGCGCGCGCTCGGCCATGTCTGGGGCTATGGCGTCGGCCTCGACATGACCCGCCGCGACCTCCAGGCCGAGGCCAAGAAGCTGGCCCGGCCCTGGACCATGGCCAAGTCCTTCGACCAGTCGGCGCCGCTGTCGGCGCTGCGTCCGGCCGCCGAGATCGGCCACCCGTCCCAGGGCGCGATCTGGCTGAAGATCAACGGCGAGGACCGGCAGGTCGGCGACCTGGCCGACCAGATCTGGCCGGTGCCGGAGATCATCGCCCACCTGTCCCGCCTGGTGGCGCTGCGCCCCGGCGACCTGATCATGACCGGCACGCCGGACGGCGTCGGCCCGGTCAAGCCGGGCGACCGACTGGAAGGCCATGTCGACGGCGTCGGCGAGCTGACGGTGACCTACCGCTGACGGCCGGCAGCGCCTCTCCGATGATGCTCCCCTCACCGTCATTGCGAGCGCAGCGAAGCGATCCAGGGCAGCTCGCGCGGCCCCTGGATTGCTTCGTCGGCTTYGCCTCCTCGCAATGACGATGGAGGGACAGGACGACCTGGACGCGGTGCTGGCCGATGCCTGGGCCCGGCTCGGCCGCGCCACTGGCGAGCGCCGCCGCACCACCGGCCGGGTCGCGCTGGCCAGCGTCAACGCCCGGGGCGGGCCGGCGCTGCGCACGGTGGTGCTGCGCTCGGCCGACCCGGCGGCGCGCCGGCTCGAGATCCACACCGACCGCCGCTCGGTGAAGGTGGCGGAGATCGAGGCCGATCCCGCCGTGGCGCTGCTGCTGTACGAGGCGGCGGACGAGGTGCAACTCCGGGTCGAGGGCCGGGCGCAGCTGCTGCCGCCGGGGCCGGCGCTCGACGCCGCCTGGGCGGCGACGCCGGGGCCGATCCGTGCCGCCTACCGCATGCCGGGCCCGCCCGGCACCCTGATCGCCGATCCCGCCCTGCCGCCGCCCTCGACCGACGGCTCCGAGGCGGGCCGCGAGAACTTCGCCGTGATCGTGCTGACGGTCGACCGCATCGACTGGGTCCGCCTGGTCCCCGGCGCCGACCGCCGGGCTTTGTTCGACTGGACGGGCAGGGAGCTGCAGGCGAGCTGGCTCATCCCGTGACGTGTTCGACAGGCGAACCCGACTTTGTCCTTTCCTGTCATGCCCACGGCTGTCCGGTTAAGCTTTCGGGTTGCAGATCCAGGTGAGGAACTAAACTTTATTGTCATTGCCGGGCTTGACCCGGCAATCCAGGGGCCACTGAGAGCTGCTTTGGAAGCCCCTGGATCCTCGGGTCAGGCCCGAGGATGACAATTAAATAGAATAGAACCTAAGATAAACACGCTTCAGTTGCGATTTTTCCTCAGCCGGACAGCCGTGGGTCAAGCCCGATAATGACGGTCAGAGAGGCGCGGGCGTGCGTTCTCGGGCTGCGAACCCACCGACGCGCTCATCCCATGTGGGATCGCCGGCCGGTGTCGCTGTCGCGCTCGATACTGAAGCCGCCCACCTTTGGGCCGCCGAGCAGAAGCGCCCGGACATCCGGCTGGAGGGAGAGCAGGGCGCGGTAATCCTCGATCGACAACAGCACCGCGCGCTCACGGCCGTGGCGCGTAATGGTCTGCGGTCCCTCCGTCCGCGCCCTTTCGACCAACTCGCTGAAGCGCGCCTTCGCCTCCTGGACCTGCCACTCCGCCATATCGCGCTCCAAACCGATGTGACTGGACTATTCGCCCCGATCGGCCGCACGGCAAGTCGGAGTCACGCAGCGGCGCCGACCTCGCAGGCCCGGGCGATGTTCGGCAGCCAGCCCTGGCAGAAGTCCAGATAGGTCCGGATGATCGTCGACGGGTGGCGGTGCGGCGGATAGACCAGGTGCAGCGGCCATTCCGGCAGCGGGTATTGCGGCAGCAGCGGCACCAGTCGCCCGTCGCGGATCGGCCCGGCCGCCAAGAAGGGCGGCAGCTCGGTCACCACGTCGCCGTCGAGCGCGCGGCTGCACAGGAAATGGTAGTCGTTGGCGGTCAGCACCGCCCTCGGCACCACCACCTGGCCGCCCAGATCCCAGCGGGCGTCGATCCGCGTCGACCACACCGCGCAGGGGAAGCGCTGCAGCGCGTCGGGGTCGGCCGGCAGGCCCAGCCGCTGCACCAGCGCCGGGCCGGCGACCAGGACGTTGCGGAACGACAGGACGTGCCGCGCCACCATGGCCTCATGGACGATCGCGCCGACACGCAGGGCGACGTCGATGCCGTCCTCCACCAGGTCCATGCGCCGCTCGGTCGAGGTGACATGGACCTGGATGTCGGGATAGCGGCGCTGGAACGCGGCCAGCAGGTCCCACCACGGCAGGAAGGTCTGCGGCAGGGACAGCCGCAGGCGTCCCTTCAGCCGGGCCTGGTCGCTGGCCACGGCCTGCTCGGCCTCCAGCAGCGCCTCGATGCCGCCGCCGGCATGCTCGTAGAGGCGGGCCCCGGCATCGGTCAGCCGGGTGCCGCGGGTCGAGCGTTCCAGCAGCTGTACCTTGAGCTGCCGCTCCAGCTCGCGAATGCGGCGGCTCAGCGTCGGCAGCGGGATGGCCAGGCGGGCCGCCGCCGCCGACAGGCTGCCCGCCTGGACGACGGCGACGAACATGCGGGCGGCGTTCAGATCCATGCGGCACCCTATCATATCCGAGAGGCTGATTGTCATCGGCGCCGGTTCATTTCCAGATCCGGCAGGTCTACCTGTTGCGCTTGGAAGGGTTCCGCCTCCCCGGAAAGCACGATGACCAAGACCTGCAGAAGGATCCTCGCGGCCATGTCCCTGTTGATGAGTTCCGCCGCATCGGCGCAGTCGGTGCCCGCCTTGCCCGTCACCGTCGAGACCTACAGCCGGGCCCAGACCGATGTGAATTTTTCGGGAGTGGTGAAGGCCGGCGGCTTCGGGGCGTTCAAGCACGGCCGCGAGCTCGCCCCGCCGGTGCAGCAGGGCATCGTCCGGCCGAACCGCGACACCCTCTATTCCTTCGCCATCCTCGATCTCGATGCCGGGCCGGCGACGGTCACGCTGCCGGATGCCGGCGAGCGCTTCATGGGCATGCAGGTCGTCAACGAGGACCAGTACACCCGTGCCACATACTACGATTCCGGCCGCCACACCCTGACCCGGGAGGCGATCGGCACGCGCTATGCCATCGTCGTGGTCCGCTTCCTGGTCGACTTCGCGAGCAAGGACGACGTCGCCCAGGTCCATGCGCTGCAGGACAAGGTCACGCTCGGCCAGGATCGTCCTGGCAGTTTCGAGATCCCGGACTGGGACCTGGCCAGCCTCAGGACGATCCAGGCGGGGCTGCAGCAGCTCGGCACCACCGTGTCCGACACCCGGCGGATGTTCGGCGCCGGCCCGGATGCGGTCGATCCGGTCCGGCACCTGATCGGCAGCGCCATGCTGTGGGGCGGCAATCCGGAGAAGGACGCGCTGTACCTGCCGACCACGCCGGCCCGGAACGACGGCCGGACCGTCCATCGGCTGACGGTCGGGGACGTGCCGGTCGACGGCTTCTGGTCGCTGACCGTCTACAACAGTGCGGGCTATCTCCAGGCGAACCCGGAGAACGTCTATTCGGTGAACAGCCTCACGGCGAGGAAGGGCCTGGATGGCGCGGTCACCATCCAGTTCGGCGGCTGCGACGGCACGGTCGCGAACTGCCTGCCGATCACGGCGGGCTGGAACTACACTGTGCGCCTGTTCCGCCCGCGGGCGGAGATCCTCGACGGGCGCTGGACCTTCCCGACCGCCCAGCCCGTCGCCGGCTGAGGATTCAAATCCCCTGGCGCTCGAAATGCCGCCGCAGCAGCCGGGCGTTGCGGCGGTTGGCCTTCAGCCCGATGTCCAGGATATCGCCCAGCACCGGCACGACGCCGAGGGCGACGTCGAGCACGACATTGCCGGCCATCAGCGCCAGCACCCGGTTCGGCGCGCCCAGGCGCCGGGCCCGCAGGATCAGCCAGGCGGAGAGCAGCCCGCCGGCGGCGTCACCCAGCCCCGGCACCAGCCCGATCACGGCATCGAGCCCGAAGCGCCAGCCCAGCAGCGGCAGGCGCCAGCGTGCGTCGAGCAGCGTGGCGAGGCGTTCCAGGCGGTCCAGTTCGGCGGCGCGGTCCAAGGCGAGATCCCGATGTGGTCGACCGGCGGATGAGATGGGTGTGGAGCGGGCGGTTGTCCATGCGACCGGCTGTATTCGGAAGAATTTTGTGCAAATTGCCGAATTGGCCATCAATAAATTGAGGTGATACGCTCTCATTCTATTGAAGAACCGGGTATTCCGCTCAGAAGGCGGGCTGTTGCTTCGTTTGTATCAAATGATTGGCGAGAGCGCCGGGGGGCGTCATGCAGGAACATCGGGATTCAGCCGATCGGGGTCGGCCGGGGGCTCTGCGCCGGGGTTGGGTCGGCCTGCTCGCAGCCGCCGCCATCGCCCTGTTCGCCACTCCCGGGCTCGCCGATCCGGCCCGCTGCACCGCCGAGCAGGCCCAGCCGCTGCTGCCGACCGATCCGGCGCTGTGCCGGAGCCTGCTCGCCGCCGTGCGCGACCCGTCGGCCCTGCCGCTCGACCAGTACGAGGCCAAGCTCAACCAGTTCTTCGGCAATTACTGCCACCGCGACACCGCCTCCGGCTGGCGCCGCGACAAGCATGTCCGCGACGCCGGCCCCTTCACCGCGGCCCTGGTGGACGGCGCCTGGCAGGGCAAGGGCTTCGGCACTCACACCCCGGTGGTGATCTGGTACTCGCCCGACATGGCCGATTGGCTGGTCGAGCACCGCTCCGGCGAGACCGCCGGGACCAACCCGCCGCCGCCGGTGCCGGACGGCGCGATCATGGTCAAGGAGATGTTTCCGTATCCGGCCGCCGCCTGCGCCGATGTCGACCCGTTGAAGCTGTACCCGACCTCCGGCGCCGCGGTCATGATCCGCGACGGCAAGGCGTCGCATGATGGCTGGTTCTGGGGCTGGTACGGCTTCGGGCCGAATGGCGGCTGGTCGCCCGACTGGCCGGCGAGCCCGAACAACGGCATCGGCAACATGGGCTTCGCCCAGTACTGCATGAACTGCCACGCCTCGGCCAAGGACAACCTGACCTTCGCCTCGCCGCGCAACATCGAGGGCGAGCCCGGGCGGCCGCTCGTCTATCTCAGCCAGTCCTGGTCCTCGCCGCCGTCGCCGCCGGACCATCACCGCGAAGTGACGCTGCCGCCGGACGATGTGACCCGGCTGGGCGAGCCGCTGTACCAGGCCGACAAGGCGGTCGACCAGGCGCTGCGCGCCTATCTGCTGAAGATGCCGAGCTGGGATTCGGTCCCGATGATGCCGTCGGCGAGCTACGACAACACCTGGGTCGGCGCCGGCGGCCCGCGCCCGGCGGACCAGTTCGTCTCCTCGACGCAATGCCTGGGCTGCCACGACGCCGGCAGCACCGGGCTGCAATTCGACATGACGGTGCCGAACCCGCATGGCGACACCCTGATCAACCTGTCGCCCTACGCCACCTGGCGCAGCTCGCCGATGGGGCTGGCCGGGCGCGACCCGTTCTTCTTCGCCCAGCTGGCCAGCGAGACCCAGAGCTTCCATCCGAACGCGACGCAGATCGTCCAGGACACCTGCCTCGGCTGCCACGGCATCCAGGGGCAGCGGCAGTTCCACATCGACACCTTCCCCGCTGCCGACCAGTGCCTCGACTTCACCCGCGACATGGTGAACGCGGTGCCCTGGCCGGTCGCCGATCCGAACGCGAAATACGGCGCGCTCGCCCGCGACGGCATCTCCTGCACCGCCTGCCACCGCATGGCGCTGGGCCCCGCCGCCGTCGGCATCGCCGATGCGCCGGAGAACGCCTGCATCACCAAGCGGCAGGATTTCCTGAACCCGCACAACACCGGCTTCGCCCGCACCTTCACCGGCAGCTTCTTCGTCGGCGCGCCCGACACGCTGATCGGCCCGTTCGAGAAGCCGCAGGTCAAGCCGATGCAGAACGCGCTCGGCATCAAGCCGGAGCACAGCACGGCGATCACCAGCTCCGAGGTCTGCGGCACCTGCCACACCGTGCACCTGCCGGTGCTGCAGCCGGCGGTCCAGCCGACGAACTCGCCCCTCCAGACCGCGAACCCGCAGGATCCGCCGATCATCACCCGGATCTACGAGCAGACGACCTATCCGGAATGGGCGTTCAGCGCCTACCGCACCGGCACCTCGCCCGACGGCCCGCTGCCGCACGGGGCCGGCAGCCTGGCGCAGTCCTGCCAGGACTGCCACATGCCGTCGAAGTCGGCGGACGGCAAGCCGCTGCGCAGCAAGATCGCCAGCATCCAGGAATACAGCAACTTCCCGGAGGCCGAGAACAACCTCGGGCCGGAGGATATCGACCTGCCCGTGCGCGACGGCTTCGCCGCCCACACCCTGGTCGGGCTCAACGTCTTCCTGATCAAGATCGCGCAGCAATTCCCCGACGTGCTCGGCATTCCCACCTCCGACCCGATGCTGAGCCGCGGCGTCGACCCGCTGGTGCGGACCGAGCAGGCGATGCTCGATCTGGCCAGCCACCAGACCGCGGCGGTGAGCGTCAGCGGCGTCTCGGCCGCCGGCGGCACGCTGCAAGCGACCGTGACGGTGCGCAGCGAGACCGGCCACAAGCTGCCCTCCGGCGTCGGCTTCCGCCGCGCCTTCGTGGAGTTCCAGGTGCTGGACCAGCAGGGCAACACGCTGTGGGCCTCCGGCCGCACCAATGCGGCGGGCGCGCTGGTCGACCAGTCCGGCAACCCGCTCGACGGCGAGTACTGGTGGACGGATGACTGCACGTCCCGCATCCAGCCGGAGGCGCGGCTGATGCAGCCGCATTTCCAGCGCATCACCGGCCAGAACCAGGCCCAGATCTATCAGGAGCTGGTGTCGACCCCGCCGCCCGACGCCACCGCCGCGATGTGCGGCCCGGGCACGCCGCCGCAGGGCATGCTGACCACCAGCTTCCTGTCGATCTGCAACACGGTGAAGGACAACCGCATCCTGCCGCAGGGCACCCTGCCGCTGGCCGAGCGCACCGAGATCGCCAAGGCCCTGGGCGCGACCGAGGACCTGGCCAGGGAAGCCGGCCCGACCGGCGTCGGCGACGACCCCGACTACGTCGCCGGCGGCGGCGACAGCCTGGTCTATCAGGTGCCGCTCGCCGACCTGCCGGCCGGCAGCCGCCCGGCGTCCGTCCTGGCCACGCTGTACTACCAGGCGCAGCCGCCCTTCTACCTGCAGGACCGCTTCTGCACGGCCAAGGGCGACGATCCGGAGCGGCTGAAGTTCCTGGTCGGCCACCTCAATGTCGAGGGCACCCAGGTCGCTGGCTGGAAGCTGTCGGTGGTCTCGAGCGGCCAGGTGGCGGTGCCCTGAGGGCCCGGGCAGAGAAAGCCCGAGGCCTCGCGTCAGGCCGCCGCCTGGACCGCGGACAGCTTCCAGTCGGCGCGGTTCCTGCGGGCGAAGGTCCAGATCTCGACGGTCTCGGTCGGCTTGTCGGCGTCGCCCTCGACGATCCGCCCGGTCGCCCGATCGCGCGTGGCGTCGACGCTGGAATAGCGCATCGCCACGGTCGCATAGTCGGTGTCGCCCTCGCGCCAGGCCTCGGCCAGGTCGCCCTGCAGCAGGCGGACATCCGACACCTCGTTCTTCACGCCCCGCGTGGCGTTCTCGCCGAGCTCCTCGGCGAAATACGACATCACCTCCGGGGTGGTGCGGGCGCGCAGGCCGGCGAAATCCTCCGCCCCGTGCGCGGCCTGGATCTCGCCGAGCAGCCGTTCGAAGGCATTGAAGTCCGAACCGTCGAGGCCGACCCCGTCCTTCGGCGGCGGGGGCGCGGACCTGCCCGAACCCGCAAGCCCCGGGACCGGACCGCCGGCGGTCCCGCCGTTCATGGCGGACATGGCCGGGCCGGCATAGGCCGGGCGGGCCGTACGGCTGAAGATGCGCCGGAACGCCATCACCGCCAGCACCACCAGGCCGATCTGCAGCACCATTCCCATCAGCCCGGCGGCGCCGCCGAAGCCGTGGCCCAGCAGCATGCCGATCAGGCCGCCGACCGCCAGGCCGCCGAGGATGCCACCGAAGCCGCCGAACCGGCTGGGAGTCTGGACTCCGGCCATCGGCTGCGTTTGATTCGGCTGGGCCGCCGTCTGCGTCCGCGGCGTCATCGACCGGTCGATCGGCGCCGCGGTGCCGGGTGCGGTGGGCGTGGCCGGCGGCGCCTGGAAGGTCCGCACGCCGCGGCTGCCGAAGCCGCCGGAGTTCACGCGGCGGGCATCGGCGTCGTCGACGGCGGCCAGCAGCACGCCGAGTCCAAGGACGAGGCTGGCGGCGAGTCGGCCCAGGCGGCTGCGGAAGAGCTTCATGTTCGGTCCGGGATCCATGCTGTTCTCGGTGCCCGCGACATATGGGGAGTCCGGCGCCGGATTCGAGGGCACCGGCCGTCGCGCGGTCCGCCAATTCCGTGGTTGGCCGCCGTGGCCGACGGTGACTACACTCAGCGTTGCAAGGCAGCGGCAGGGCGTGCGCAAGCGCATCCGCCGCGAGCCCGCCATGGCCGACCGCGACGGTCGTTAAATCATCGCTGATTTGTTTGGGGGGAATTGCGCTTCATGAATAAGACCATCGACCGCTGCCCGCATTGCGGCGCCTCCGAGCTGGAGGTCCTGGTCGAGATCGAGAAATACAGCTACCTGATCCGCCCGACCGAGTTCGAGAGCATCTGGCGCACGGTGCCGATGACGGTCGGGCTGTGCCATGGCTGCGGCACCTCGATGCAGCTGCTGCCGCCCAACCTTGAGGCGCTGAACGAGATCTACAGCAAATATTACGGCTCCTACCCGACCTTCGCCTCGGACCCGGAGATGAACGAGCGCCACCGCGAGTTCCTCGAGTTCCTGATCGCCAGCGGCATCCCGATGACGGGCCACGCGCTGGAGATCGGCTCCTATGACGGCCGCTTCCTGGCCCGGCTGCAGGACGCCGGCATGACGGTCCATGGCTGCGACCCGAACGAGGCCGCGGCGGCCGAGGCCGAGCGCGCCTTCGGCATCAAGACCACGCTCGACTATTTCACCCCCGACACCTTCCCGGCCGACAGCTTCGACTTCGTCAGCAACCGCCTGGTGCTCGAGCACGTCACCGAGCCCGACATCTTCCTCGGCGGCCTGCGCAAGGTGGTGCGGGAGAACGGCCATGTCTGCATCGAGGTGCCGGACTGCGGCATCGTGATGGCGGAGGGCGCGCCGTTCTGGATGTACGAGCATCCGAACTACTTCACCGCCACCTCGCTGCTGCGGGCGATGCGGCGGCACGGCTTCGACGGCGCGGTGACCTCGCACAAGGGCATCCTGCGCGCCGTCTGCCGCAAGACCGCCCATGCCAGCCTGCCGACCGACGACGTGGCCGTCGACATCGCCCTGGCGCATGAGTTCCGCCGCAAGTACCGCGACTATGTCGCCCGCTTCGACGCCGTGCTGGCGGAGGTCCGCCGCCAGGGGCTGCCGATGGCGGTCTACGGCATCGGCAACTACTTCACCAACCTGCTCAGCTCGACCTCGCTCGACCATTCCGAGATCGTCGCGATCTATGACGGCAACCCGAAGAAATGGGGCCTCGAGATCGAGGGCCTGGGGCTGCCGATCCAGTCGCCCGACACGGTCAACGAAAGCGGGCCGGGCGTGGTGCTGCTGGCCAGCGCCTCGTATCCGGGGATGATGGAGCGCATCGCCCCCTATCTCGACCGCGGCGGCAAGGCCCTGCTGCCGCTGCCAACCCCGATGCTGTACCAGCGGCCGGCGGCCTGAGGCGGAAGGGCGCGCGGGAGCACCCGACCGGCAACCGAGCCGCTTCCGTCTTTGTCCCTCCTTCCGCGAAGGGCTACGGCAGTCACACATCTTCCGATCAGTGAGGTCAACCGCGGGTATGCGAACAGATTGCCTCTCCCGCTTGCGGGAGAGGTCGGACAGACGTCGCCGGCTGATGCGTGAATGCCGTAGCCCGCGAGGGGAGGGGTCTCGGCTCCGGCTGGCGCACCGTCCCTCCCTCACCCCACCCACTTCATCGAGCTGTCATACCCGTCCCGCCGCTGCCCCTCGACCGCATAGCGCAGGGCGTCGACGGCGTGGTTCTCGCGGTCCTCCAGCTCCGCCAGGATCACGCCGGTCTTCGGGTGGGTGCGATAGCTGTAGAGGGCCAGCTCGTCGATCAGGTGCCGGCAGCGCGGATGCACCAGGATGTCGTGCGCCTTCAGGAACTCGACCCCGTCCTTGACCGATCCGGCACCCTTGGTCGACCCGGTGATGCTGTCGAAGCCGTTGCGCTGCATGTAGCTGATGGTTTCCGGCCGGGCGCTGTCGGCGATGATCTGGCCCTGCCGCGACCCCGGCACGATGTCGAACAGCGCCGGCGTGCGGTCGATCTCGCAGCCGACCTGATAGGCCTCGTGGTCGACGAACAGCGTCCGCCCGACCACGAAGCAGCGCACCAGCACCGTCGGGTCGCGGGCGAAGCCCCAATCGGCGCCGAACAGAAACTCGGCATCGGCCGGGGTCTCGAACGCCTCGACCTTCCAGTTCTTGAACACCCGGGCCTCGCTGACCTTCTGGTACCCGCCCAGCCAGACATGCTGGTGCTTGTCGGCATCGCGCGCCCGGTCCCACTCCATCTCCGCCCGCAGCACCTCCGGGAAATGCGGGTTCTCCGTCCAGTTGGCCCACGCCACCGCGGCATCCGGCGGCGGCGTCCCGGCGCGGAACAGCGCGTCGACCGGGTCGTCCGCCCGGGTCGGGTTCCACGAGAACCACAGCTCCGACCCCGGCTTGCGGATGGTCGGGCGCAGCAGGTCCAGGCTGCGGATCGACAGGGCCTGCGCTTCCTCGACCCAGGCGATGTCATAGCCCTCGAGCGATTTGATGCTCTCCGCCGTGTGGTTCTGCATGCCCTGGAAGATGATCCGCCCGCCACGCGGCCCCAGGATGCGGTCGGCCGGCTATAGCCGGGCGCGCGCTTTTGGATAACGGGGCAGTCCATTTTGGACGGCTGACAAGCGCTTTCAGAACGAGAGCGCCGCTGCTTGCTAGATCGTGTCTACGACGCTTCAGCGCACGCCTGGTCGCAGCCTGAGGACATTCACATGCGTCTGGTGAAACGTGCTATTATCTGCTGTTGTGCTCCAAGCGTGCATGACGGTTCCTGCCTTCCAGGACGACACAGTCGAATGGAATCAAATGAGATGGCATCGGCGATCGGCGGCGGGGCTGCTTCGGCTAGCCCGCCTCAATTGATCCCGCGTCCTACCCCAGAGCATGCAGCTGAAATGCTCGGCGCGTTACCGGTCGCCGTCTACGCTACGGATGCCGCGGGAAAGATCACCTACTACAACCAGGCTGCCGTCAAGTTGTGGGGCGTGCGTCCGGAATTGGGCACGACTGAGTTCTGCGGCTCCTGGAAGCTGTATTGGCCGGATGGAACTCCACTTCCTCACCACGAATGTCCGATGGCGATCGCGCTCAGAGAAAAGCGCGCGAACCAGGGCTTCGAGGCCATTGCAGAGAGGCCGGACGGGACGCGCGTTCCCTTCGCGCCCTATCCCGTTCCGCTGTTCGACAGCTCAGGCAACCTCACTGGCGCGGTGAACACCCTCGTCGATCTGAGCGACCGCCAGAAGTTCGAGCAGAGCACCCACCGTCTCAAAGCGATCGTAGACTGGTCCGAGGATGCAATTGTCGCCAAGGACCTCGATGGCAACATTACAAACTGGAACCCGGGGGCGGAGCGGCTGTTCGGCCATACCGCCCAAGAGGTGGTCGGAAAGCCCATTACGATCATCATCCCGCCAGATCGTCTGGACGAGGAGCCGGGTATCCTAGCGCGAATCCGGAGCGGCGAACGGGTCGAACACTTTGAGACCATCCGTCGGCGCAAGGACGGCACACTGGTGGATATTTCACTCACAGTCTCGCCGATTCGAGATCACCGGGGCAGAATCATAGGTGCGTCTAAGGTCGCTCGCGATATATCGGAGCGGAAGCGAGCGCAGGAGCGGCAGACGTTGCTGCTCCGCGAAATGAGCCACCGGGTGAAGAACCTGTTCGCGCTGTCCAGTGCCATCATCACCCTGAGCGCGCGCCAAGCACGGACGCCCGAGGAGCTGGCGGAGGCGGTTCGCAGCAGATTGGGGGCCCTGGCCCGAGCGCATGATCTGACAATGGCGGATCTCAAAGAGGAACTCGCGTCCACCCCGACCACATTTGAGGCGATCGTCCGGACGGTATTGGCTCCGTATGTCCCGCCGACCGGCGGGGGGCTGCTGGTCAGTGGCCCCCCCGTCATCGTTCAGGGAAATGCGGTGACCGGCGTCGCGCTGCTGCTCCACGAATTCGCGACCAATGCGGCCAAATATGGCGCGTTGATGCGGAGCGATGGCCACATTGCCATCACATGGTCGATCAAGAATGACCATCTGGAGCTGAACTGGACGGAACGAGGTGGGCCCAAGGTCAAAGGACCACCCACTCAGGCAGGCTTCGGAACTTTTCTGACGGATAGCACCGTCACCAGCCAGTTGGGTGGCGTCGTCGAGAGAGAATGGGCGCGGGAAGGACTGATCCTTCGCATCAAGGTCCCCATCCGCCGCCTGACTGCTTGACCCGGAACCCTATGCCCCCGCGCACTGTTGGACAGTGATAATGAATCTCAGGGTTTCGGTGTGGCAAAGGTTCTCGTGGTCGAAGACGAGCCCTTACTAAGGATTGTGGCCGAAGATGTGGTGCGGTCCTTGGGCTTCGAGGCGATTGGTGCCGGTGACGGAACCCAGGCCATAATGCTCGCCGAATCCTCGCCGGATCTTGAGGTCCTGGTCACCGATATCCATCTAGGCCCAGGTCCGACAGGCTGGCAGGTTGCGAACTCGATCAGACAGACGCACCCGAACATCCTCGTGATTTACACCAGTGGGCTGGCGGGCGCCGATGATCATTCGCGTCACGGCCTACGGAACTCCGTCTTCCTCTCGAAACCGATTACGCCCGAGGAGTTGGCAGGTGCCATTCGGGGCTCCTTGCCACCCTAAGGGGCAGGTAACCTCAAGGGTACCCGCCCCCCGAAGCAAATTGCAGCGCTACTGCGCGTCCGCGGCCTCTGGAGTTCGGTTTAGCGCTCGGCAAGCTTGTTCAATGCGGCGGCAGACAATTTCGAAGTATCCCTCGCATAGCCGCGCGCGCCCTTGGGCATGGCGGGGCGCGTGCTTTGGCAGGTATAGCCGGCGCCGCTCTTGGATACCGGGCAACTTTTTTTTGGACCGGCCGGCTTTCCGAAGCTTCGGTTGGCAGCGGTCTCCTTCTGCTGACGAGTACGGGCGGAGGCATTCGGAAATTTTCTGCCGTCCCGGCAAAACATTCATAGCGGCCCTCGGGTTTTCGTAGTACATGTGCATAGGTTTTTATGAGTGCTGGGGGCGATTCGTGTACAACGTGCTCGTGAATCTGCAATCGTCCGAATCGCACGTGTTGGAACTAAGTAAACGGAGCGAGGCGATACGGCTCCCATTCAAGCCAACTAGTAATATGCTGGCCGCCGGCGCCGGTGCGGGCGGGGTAACTCCCGATGTCGCTTGGCGGATCTATCGAGCGATGCTCGACGCCGCCGCGGGTGAATTCTCCAGCGCTGGCCTCGTCACATAGATGACGGGGCGGGCCGCCCAAGACGGCCTGCCCCGCTCTCGCATCACTGATCGTTAGCGATTTCCAAGACGTGATCGAGCGAGCGATACGCCTCCTCGATCCGGCCGCAGGCGATCTCGAAGTATCCCTCGTCCTGCTCGATGCCGACGAACCGCCGGCCGAGCTGGACGCAAGCGACGCCCGTTGTGCCGGAGCCCATGAATGGGTCGAGCACCGTCCCGCCGCAGAGCGGAAGCAGATCGCTCATCAGCCGCGTCGGCTTGCCGGTCAGGTGGTGCTTATCGTCCGGCAGCACCCGATGCCGGAACACCCCTGGTAGGCACGGGCCATCGGCCGGCAATGAACCGCTGGATCCCCAGGCGATGTACTCTGCCTGATTTCGATAGCGGCCCCGCTGCGGCCGAGCCGCCTCGGTCTTGTCCCAGATGCACAGCCCCCGCCAGAGCCACCCGCCGGCCTGGATGGCATCGGTCGTCGTTGGCAGTTGACGCCAATCGCTGAACACCAGGCACAGAGCGCCAGGCTTTGCGATCTTCAGCGCTGCCCCGAGCCAGAGAGCGGACCAGGCGGCATAGCTGCGCTGGTCGCGATTGTCCCCGGAGAAGTCCGGGTACAGGTGCCGCTGCTTGGAGCCGACATACTTCTGCGACGGCTTGGCCATGCGGTCGGCGGAATGGACGCCGCCTGAGCTATAGGGCGGATCGGCGACCAAGGCATCGATCGGATCAAGATCCGGGATGATACCCAGCGACTCCCCACAATACATTGTGGCGTCGCCGATCCGCCGAACTTTCGCCCGGTGGATGACGGCTGGCGCCCCCAAGATTCGACTCGACTCTCGCAAAGTTTGTTCTACCTTTGTTCACGTCGTCGCGCGCGATCGACGGGTCGGAAACGAGCGAGCGACCTTCTCGCGGCTTGGGCGTTGGCGCGCCCGGCCCCCGTCGTACCGACGGAGGATTCGATGAAGAGGACGAAGAGGACTCGACCCCAGATGACGCTGGCGCTGCCGCTTGATCCGGCAGCGTCGAACGCCGAGTTGGAGGCTGCCGTAAGGGCGGCGGAAGCGTCGTTCCTGGCAAAGCCTGCCGAGGCGCCGCCGGCTCCCGCGCCGGCGCCTGCCGCAGAGGTCGCGAAGGTCGCCGCGCCTGCCGTTCCGCAGGCGCCATTGCTCGCGCCTTCCGAGCCCGCGGCCAAGGCGGCGGAATTCGTGGGCGAGCCGCGGAGCGGCCGAAGCACCCTGTACATCGTCGCCGCCGCGAAGTGGGACGAGATGAAAGCCAGGCGCGGCGGCAAAGTTGGGTGGCAGCGGCTTCCCGACGTCGGCTTCAAGGCAAAAGGCCAGGCCCTGCGCGCGGCCGAGCTGATGGTCGAGGCCGGCCGCGCGACCGGCGCCGTCGCGGTGCAACAGACCGCAGATACCGACGCCGGTGACTACGACGAGCCGGTGATCCTGGCCCGCTATGGGCGTCTGCCCGAGGGTTTCGCAGAAATCTGAGAGGGAGGCCGCGATGTGCGGCGAGAACACAAACGAGCTGGATTGGCCTCAGATCCACGCGTTGTACCGTCTGACCCTGCCGAAGGAAGGCCCTCGGCCAGAGCTGCAGGCCGATCAGCGGCCCGGCAGTTGGGGACCTGTGATCCGCTACAACCCGGCGACGCGGGAGCGATCGGTCGACCTGCTGCTATGGGGACTGATCCCGCATTGGGCGCGCGACCCGACGCAGTTCCAGAAGACCTACAACGCCAGAGCCGAGAACCTGACCGAGCGGCGTTGCTGGATCGAACCGTTCCGTCGCCGGCGGTGCCTGATCCCGGCCGCAGCCTTCATCGAGCGGAAGACGACCGGCCACGGGCCGCGTGGCGGCAAGCACGCGTTCAGCTTCGCCGATGGCCGCCCCATGACCCTCGCTGGCCTCTGGGACGGCTGGCGGTCGCCGGGCGGCATGTGGGTCAAGAGCTATACGGTCATCACCGTCGAACCGAATCCGGTGGTGGCGGAGGTCCATGATCGGATGCCGGCGATCCTGCCGCCCGAGCACTGGTCGACCTGGCTAGGCGAGACGCCGGCGACCGAGGCCGAGCTGAAAGCCATGTTGCGCCCCTATCACGATTGCGACCGGATGGTGTCGAGGCCCGTGCAGTTGCCCGATCGCGGCATGAGCAACCGCGATCTGCTCGATGCACTCCGGCCGGAGCTGGCCGCATGAAGCACCGGCGAGGCCCGTTCAGCGAAGACGTCCGGATGGCACGGAGCGACGCTGACCCCGAACTCATGCTCTATCGCGTAAGGGCGCGGCGTGAGCGCGTGTCGGCCGAAGCTCGCGCCCAGGGCATAACCGAGGAGGAGATCGGTCAACTGCTCGCCCAAGGCGTCAACGCGGCCGAGCGGCGGATCTATGGCGACGAGGAGGCGCGCTGAGGTGCTTTGGCCCGCGACCGCATCGTCAACAATTGGGACATCGGGATGTGGCTGTGTGACGTCTCGTCAAGCGCCGCGACCGTGGCCAGCTGTGGCCGGTGAACCCGCTGTCATTTCTTGAGGCACCCGATCCGGTTGCCCAATCCACGGCCGCAGTCGACCAAGCTTGACTCGATAAGCATCTGATCCTGAGTATATTCTCCTCCTGCTCGATTGGGATGGCCCAAGCAGGTGGTTCGGCTCTGATGTTTTCGGCCGCTCCTTTGTTTCGCATTTTTACGGAGAACTCAATGTCTGACAAATGGTCTTTGAATAACATCAAAGTGACTTGTGATACTCATTGGTGGGGCTTTACTCTCCACCTGAATGAAGATGCAACGCAGCTACTTCTCGATATCGACAAATTCGCAGAAAAGGTCAAAAGCGTCCTGCCAGAGGATATTGCCGACCCTTTTGGTGACATGATTGTTCTCTATCTGAGGCTTCGAAGTGCTGTTATTCAGGCAGAGGATAAGGGCAACGGTGTGCGGCTGGTATCCCCTTGGACCGCCCCGACTCTACTTGTTCCACTGCCTGATACTCAACACTTTGACGACTCTCAGTTGCAATGGAGAGTTCTTGGCACCGATGATAACGGTTGGACCGATCCAACGAAACTTAAGGGTGTTTTCACAGAAGACGGACCAGAGCTTGCGACCTATCGGAACACACTGGTTTGCGTCGCGCGCGGCGCAGGGGGTGACGCCAAATTATACCATATGACGTACGACGGGGACTGGAGCCCCTACAACGCCATACCAGGCGTGTACTCGGGTTCTGGGCCTTCATTAGCGGAGTACCAAGGTAAGCTTTACTGCCTCACAAAAGGGTCAACCGATTACCTGATGTGGTGGATGTACTATGATGGATCGTCATGGAGTCGCTACCAATCAATCCCTGGGGTATATACTAACGACGCCCCGGGATTGGCTGTATTTGATAACAAACTTCATTGTGTCGCCCAAGGAACGCAAAAAAGCGAAATATGGTGGATGTGGTACGATGGGGGAAATTGGAGCCGGTACCAACAGCTGAATGGCATGTATACTGCTTCCAGGCCCGCGATAGCGGAATACAATGGCAAGCTGTATATGGTCGCGCGAGGCACAGACAATGCCCTCTGGTGGGCCACATATGATGGCTCCCGTTGGGGAGAATACCGCCAGATCCCGGGTGCCTATGCGGGAGACGGTCCGTCGCTGGCTATCTTCGACGGCAAACTATTCTGCGCTGCGATGGGGACAGAGCATCAAATTTGGTGGATGACCTTTAATGGCTCTTCATGGAGTTCTTACAATTCTGTGCCGGGATCCCATATTTCCCACCGCCCGGCAATAGCACATTATCGGCAGCCGAAATCGACGCGCGATCAGCTACTGATGGTGCATCGGGGCGATCAAGGTTAATCAGGACGATGCGCTGCGCGGTAGGCATCTTCGGAAGTGGCTGCACCGCAGCGCATCTGCAACCACGATCCCCGATAGCCAATTTGTCTCGTCCTGAGTGACGCGCCTTGGACCTACGACGCGCACAAGTTCGTCTGAACTGGCTGGCTGCATCACGAAAGGCAGTCGCGAGGCATCGGATCGAATCCGCCGATCAGTGGATCGGAACGATGCCAGCATGCGATCGTCCCCAAGCGGCGGTTAGCGGACGGGCTGAACCGCGGTTCCTAAAGGTCCGCATAGGGTCGCAAGCGGCCACCGGGAGGTGCGGTGCAGAACCGCACCTCCCATTGACGGCGTGGTCAAGATCATCTGGCTGGAGGGTCAGGGGCCGGCGCCGCAAGAGAGCCGATCGGTTGGCATCGCCGCCCACGAGGCAATCAATGCGGCGATCCGACCGAAGCGTGACTGACGAGGCTAGATGCCTCAGCCGCCCAAGCCCGCCAAGCCGCCAGTCCTGGTTTTGCGCCCAACGGGAGCGGCTTCCTACATTTGAGGCGCGATGCTAAGATAGCCACGCACAAATACATTTATTTATCGCAGTTGGAGAAGAAAATGGATACTTCAGACCGAGCGAAACGTCTGCAGCAGACGTTCGCATCAACCGCGACAGACCAAGCCGACGCTGGTGATGGACTTGCAATTCTAAAAAGTTTTGCAGTGCAGCAGTTTCGAGAACTTTTGAATATCAGCAGGGATGATGTCACCTCTATATGCACTCAATTTGCTAATGACCACAGCATCCCCGCGTTTAGAATGCACCTCGACAATGAAACGACAACAACAAAATACAAAATTCAAGATATACTCACTATCTTATCCGATGAGGCGGAGCGATTTAGGCAAAATCAAGATTCATCTACTCAGAGTTTAATTATGGGATACATGAATACAGCTGAAGGTGTTGCGGTAAATATGAATTCCGAAATACAAACCTATCTGAGCAACCTTGCACAACAACCAAATTCCACGGATTTTTCCGCAAGTATACAGCAATTTTACTCAAAGCTGACCGCAGACATTACGAGTGCTCTCAGTTAAGTTCGTGTAGACGGACGGTGCCCAGTCCACCCTGAGCACCGTCCGTCCCCAAAGGTTTCACGTGTTCAAGATCCGCGAGGCCGAAACCGGCCTCCGCCGGGCACCTTACGGCAACGCCAGCGTGGTCGCCGGCGACAGGCCGGCGCCATTCTTGGCCCTGATGTCCAGCTTCAGCGCCGGCCACGGGCCGCCATCGGCCGCGATCAGGTCGGCCGTATAGGTCCAGCCGTTGTAGAGCGACCGGTAGGTCCGCACCGCCGTGGCTTGGCCGCTCGGCCGGACGGCGATCTGGTACTCGGTCGCGCCGGTCGAGGGCGCCCACTGAAACACCAGGTCCGGCGACGAGTAGGCGTTGGTCAGCTCCGGGTTTTCCGGCGCCGGCGGCGGCTGCTGGGCGGTGGTCAGCGGGATGCCGGCCGAGATCAGGTAGTCGCCGGGGAACAGGTCTCTGGCCTCGATCCGCACGTAGTGGGTCTGGCCGGCCGGCGGGGCATCGACCTCAACCTGGGTCGCGGTGCCCTCATAGACCAGGCTGGACGGCAGCGGCGTGAAGTCGGCGGACGATCCCCGGTAGACGGCATAGGACTTGAAGTCCGGCTCGGTGACCGCGTCCCAGCTCACCTTCATCCGGCCATTGAGCTGCGGCGTGACGGTGATGTCGGCCGGCGGCTCAGGAGCCGGATCGAGGACGCGCAGCACGGCCGGCGTGGGGGATTGCCCGGCCTCGTTGACGCCGACCACCCGGATCTCGAACCGCCGCCACGGGCCACCGACCGGCTGCACGTCGCCGGCCGAGATCGTTAGCGGCGGCAGCGGGGTGGAGAGCGCCAACGCCAGCTTGTCGAAGACACCAGGCGTGGCGTCCTCGACATAGAGCGAGACCTGATAGGACGCAGCCCGCGGGGCCGGGTTGAAGCGCAGCCGTGCCGACCCGGCGGCATACCGGGTTTCGAGGGCGAGGCCGCTCACCACCGCCGGTAGGATCTGCGGCTGGCCGTAGACGCCGCCGATCGGCGCCGTCCAAGGGCCGCGGAACGTCCCGACCGCGGCGCCGCGGATGTAGAGCATTCCCGCCTCCGGTCGGAGGGTCACGCGGTTCGCCCCACCGGCATAGACAGTCGACCAGGCGATCGTATCCCGCGACGTCTGGATGATGTAGTTCGCGGCCCCCGGCGTCACGGCCCAGGACAGGTGCAGAATGGGGTCGAGGCTGTTCGGGTCCTGCGCGATCCGCAGGTCGCGCATCTCCGGCGCGTCCGGCGACAGCGGCAGGATCGGCGGCATGGGAGGGACCGGGAGGCCCAGCTCGGCGACATGGACATACTCGTCCTCTATCTGCAGCTGCAGCTCGGCATGGGTGAGGTCGATCGGGCGGGCCGAGATCAGCAGGAACCGCTTGATGAACTCCTTCCCCGGCCCGGCCACCCATTGCGTGGCGACGGCATCCGGATCGAGGCGGATGATGGTCGCCAGCGAGGCGCCCTGCTGGGCCGCAACCAGGTCGTGGTCAGCCCGATCGACGATCGCCTGGTCATCGTATTCGCCCCGCGCGATCTTCACCGGCCCCCACTCGCCGCCGTTCGGCCGGCGGAGCGCCATCCAGTGCTGCGCGCCTTTAACCCAGCCGATCGGCTCGGCCAGATCGAGCGCGAGCGTCGCCGGGTCGAAGCCCATGACATCTCCGCCGTAGCCCCACTGCGGCATGTCGTGGTTGATGATGACCAGGTCGCCGCGCTGCAGGAGCCGCCCTTCCATCTCGGCCTGGAATTTGGCGAAGATCCGCCGCCGCGCGTTGACGGCGGCCTGGTAGACGCCTTCCCGGAACGCCTGGGGCCGCTTGGCACAGCCGAATAGCGACATGCGGGCCGGCTTCACCGAGGCGCTGCCCGGCAGCACGCAGCGGACCTCCTGATCGGTCCAGACCTGCTCGTCCACATACTCGACGATCACGTCGTCGGGCGATTCCGGGTCCCAGAGCTTGTAGGTGACTTCGAGCGTGCCGCGGACGATGGACCGCGGCGTGAACACCGCCTTGGCGATGCTCTGCGGCCGATCGCGGGTGACGGTGACGATGCCGCCGAGGTTCACGTGCTGCGCCCGGCCGACGCGGAGCAGCGCGGTCAAGGCGTCCTCGAAGGACCGCTCGGTGTCGAACACGCCGTCGAAGGTGTCGCCGCGCTGTGCCCAGACCTGGTCCAGCGCCACGAAGGCCGGCAGGTCGATCCGGCTATCGGGTACGCCAGCGCCGGAGCGGCCGTTGCGGAGCATGTAGGTCGCCGCCCAGGCGATCGACCGGGTCGGCTGTTCCTCGGTCCACCCGCTGCCGGTCCAGATCTGCAGCATGCGGGTCTGGATGACCCGGAACTGGCGCGACGACTGCTCCGAGAGCTGGTCGGTCGCCTTGATCTTGACGGCGAGCAGCGAAGTATCGGGGTAGGTCTGCTCCCCGACGATGTAGGCCCGGAGCCCGCCCCAGACCGAGCTGTCACGGACATTGGTGTCGTTGGAATTCTTGCTGGTCCGCCGCATGCGGCCCTGGTAGCGGCCATCGGCCACATCGAACGGGATCGTGAGGCGCTGTGGGTCGACCGTGGCCCGCTCGACGAAGGGTTCGCCCAGCGTCACCCAACCGCCGATCGGATTGCCGAGATCGTCGATCTGCCGGGCCTGGCACTCGAAGGTAACCGACTGCTCGCCGATGTCGCCGTCCTTCTCGTCGGCCTCGAACAGCCCCTGCGGGAAGACGATGTCAAAGGCCAGGCGGTTGCAGATCTGGCCGGGGCCAGACGCCGCGAAGGGGCCGACCCAGCCTTCGAGAACGATCTCGATCTCGACATCGGTCTCGTCGGCGACCGGCTCGGCCACGATCACGGTTTTATCGTCCGGTGAGATCGAGACGATGGTGAACGTGCCGCTGTTGAGGGCCGAGCCGGTGACGATCACCCTGTCCCCGACGATGAAGCCCTCGGCACCCTGCGACTTGTCCTGGTCGAAGGGACCATCGCCGTCACGGAAGCGGATCGACCGGTCGCCGGCATGGATGTCGACGTGTCCCCCGCTGCGCAGATGGCGCAGGCTCTGGCCCGTGACCTCGGCCGAGGTCACGACATTGAACGGCCACTTCACCTTGCCGCCCGGCGGGATGAACTGCAGCTCGACGCCGACGAAGTTGCCGGTCAGCCCGCCGTCCTCGCGCCAGAGCGAGGTGTTGGCGATCAGCACCTCGTGATGCTGGTAGCGGCCGATGCCCAGGCTGAACAGCTGGTACAGGAACTGCTCGTTGTCCTGGAAATCCGCCCAGGGCGGCGCCGCGAAATCCGGGACGATGATGTGGCGGCCGAACAGCTCGGGGATCGGCTGGTCGAGGCGCGCCTGGTTGCCCTGCGCCTGCAGGCTGTAGGTCGGCGAGGCCGCGGGCAGCCCGCCGGCGCCGCCCGGCGACTTCGGCGTCGCCGGCGGCAGGATCATGTTGATCAGGACGCCGCCGACCAGGGTGATGCCGGCGGTCACCAGCGACAGGGTCGCCGCGGTGGCGCCCACGCCCGCGATGACGGGCGCCAGGTAGGGCGCAGCCACGGCGAGGGCCAGCATCGCCACGATGCGGAAGATGCCGGCGGAGCCGCCGCCGCCGTCGCCCGGCAGCTCGACGAATGCGACGCGATCGGTCGGCTCGATCAGCGTGGTCGACCAGTCCGCGCGCAGGACCGGCACGTCGTTGCGGAGGCAGACCACAGGAATGCGCGGGTCGATCGGATGGCGCTCCAGCCATCCGGCGATCGTCACCGGCTCGGCCAACTCGAAATGCGCGATCGGCCCGAGCGGCGTGGTCCGGCAGATCGTCGGCTCGATCCCATCAAGCGGCATGGTCGTACCAGGTCAGGCAGCGCCAGCCGCCCGCGGTCAGCTTGGCTGGCGAGTCGAACAGCACCCCGCCGGAGCGGGCCGAATGCAGGACGCCGCCCTCGTCGAGTTGGAGCCAGACACCCACGTGGTGCGGCGTCGAGGCGTGGCTCATCTCCACGATGCCGCCGTGGACCGCGGCCGGGATCGGCGACCAGGCCGAGCGGGCGTGGTGACGCCGGATCGTGCGGGCGATGGTCAGCGCATCGTCGGTTCCGACGCGCACGATCGGCAGCTCGCGGCCGAACAGCTCGCGCTGGACATGGCGGCAGAGGCCCCAGCAGTCGAAGGCATCCGGCCCCTGGCCGCCGAGCGCCCAGGGCAAGCCGATCAGGCTGTTGACGAACTCCACCGGCGTCATCGGGCCAGCAGCGGGAAGCCTTCCCGGGTGTAGCGCAGGCCCGGAAAGGTGCGGTTGACGAAGTCCAGGAACCCGGCCCGGCCGGTGACCCGGTAGATGGTCGCGATGGCCTCGCGCAGCGTAAACCCACTCATGACGCGGTGCGGCTGCGAGGTGTCGGCGGCCAAGTACTCCCGATAGGTCAGCTCGATCGGTGCCCGAACGGCGATCGCCTGGCCGAGGCGATCGGCAATCTCGCGGGTGACGTTGTCCACCGAGATCTCCATTTCCGGAAGGCGGCCGGCCGTCTGCTCGGGCAACCCCACGGTGAAGGCGAATCCCTTGAAGGCCACCGGAAGGCCGCCATGCAGGGGCGCATCACCTTCGAGGGTCAGGACGTGATCGTCGTGGTCGAGCACCACCCGCACCGCATCGGGTGCGCCGCTCTCCGTGATGAACGCCGGATGCCGCATCTCCAGCGTGTGCAGCACCAGGGTGCCGGGCGCCGCATAGGCATAGGCTTCTGCCAGCGCCTCGGTGATGGTCGGAGCCGTCATCGGGTCAGCGGCTCCGGGCCTGGCGGATGACGGCGCCGGCGGCGTCCACCGTGACCAGATCCTGGTCGGAGAGCTTGCGCTTGTAGACCCCCCAGGTCTCGACGGCGAGGCTGCCTCGCGGATAGATCGGCGTCTGCGATCCGACGATGGGCTTCATCGTCGAGACGACGTTGCCGCCGACGTCCTTGGTCATTGCAGCAATATCGACCTGCGCGGAGACCCGCACGATGATGGCGCCGCCACGCATGAAGAGCACGTCGGCGGTACCGGTCGACGCGCTGTCGGGCGCGAAGCGTAGGCACAGGGTGCCGGTCGCTCCGTAGGTCAAGCCGGCGGTCGCCGGCGTTCCCACAGCCGGCTGCTGCACGCCATTGGCAGACACCCGCAAGGCAAAGGCCAGTGACGTGCTCGCGTCGGGATATGCGCTGCCCACGGTCTGGAAAACTGTGATACCGCGCGTGGGGGTCACCGTGCTGGTGATGAAGCCGCTGGTCCAGGGCGACGGGCCTCCGGGGACCAGCGGAGACTCGATCTTGCCGTGCCAAACGGCCGACCAGGGCTGGGTCATATCGATTGTCGGGCCAGGCACGTGCGCGGTCGCCTGCAGCCTGATGCCGCCGTTGGCCATCAGGGTGGCGCTGTCACCCGAAGCGCCGGCCGTCTGGGCGGCGGTGGGTGCGCCCCCCGGCGCCCAATTCTTGATCGAGCCAACCGTGTCGGACTGATCGAAACAGTAAAGGCCGACCAGGTCGGTGATCGGGAAGCCGCGGACGCCGACGATCGGCAGGTCGGGGCGCGGCGCATTACCCTTGAGCCGGATGAGCAGGCCCATTTCAGCGGATCTCCATCTCGAAGGCGATAAGCCAGTTCCAAAGCGGGTAAGGGCCGGATCGGCCGTTGTAGGAGGTGTCGGCGAAGACGAGCGGCGATCCCGCGCGATCGTCGTCGCGGATGTTGCCGAAGCTGAAAGGCCGGTAGACGGAGACCGGGTCGCCGATGGCGAAGGCCGTTCCGGTCAGCTCGCGCGCCTCGCCGCGCAGGATCGTCTGCCCGCCCGACTCGATCACCTGCCGCACCACAAAGCGGGCGGCGCCGGCGTTCGCGACGTAGAAGGCACCCTCCCTGGCGATCGTCGCGAACTCCGCCGCGACCAGGCCGGCGAGCACCAGCTCCTTCGACGCCTGGCCGTTCGCCAGGGGCGGGCCGTCCTGGACGGCGGCCAGTGGCAGCGATGCCGTGAAGGCGTAGCTCTGCTGCCCGTGCCGGAGCGTGTAGGTCGCCTCCGCGTCCAGCCCGTCGCCGGCCAGCGCCAGTTCCAGCGTGTCGGGAGCGATGATGGTGCC
Source organism: Inquilinus sp. YAF38 (assembly GCF_052113205.1). Lineage (NCBI taxonomy): Bacteria > Pseudomonadati > Pseudomonadota > Alphaproteobacteria > Rhodospirillales > Rhodospirillaceae > Inquilinus > Inquilinus sp. YAF38. The sequence goes on from NZ_JBFRCU010000018.1 coordinate 57,712, forward strand.
GCCGACAACAGCAGGGCCGCCCGTGCGGATTTCAAACCCCAGCGACGAGCCCTGGGACGGCAGGGTCGTGGTGTCGATCACCAGGCGGCCGCCGCGGGGCAACCGACCGCCGGCCAGGCGCATGATGACCTTCTTCGGGTCGGCGCCGCGCCGGACCTCGACCGGGTGGAGCGGCTGCCAGTCCTCGCGCTCGGCCCAGATGCGCCCAAGCACCTTCCCGGCCTGCACGCCGAACCAGCGGGCGCCGTCCGCTGCCAGGTGAATGCGGGCGCCATGCTTCTCTGGCGTGCCGTAGCGGCTGTTGATCGCCGAGGCCACATGATAATGCGGCCCGATCATGTAGATGTGCGGGTGCCGCTCGGCGGCGCGGCGCTGGGCCTCGCCGGCCGCCTCGCCCTCGGTCTGATAGGTGATCAGCGGAACGCGGCCGGCCTGGCCGGTGATCGTCCGGATGTCGGCGTCCGCGTCGTCGGCGTAGTCCATGAGATCCTGGCAATAGGTCTCGCGGAACACCTCCTTGTCGAGGACCGGACCACCCGGCTCGATCTGGTAGAGGTTGTTCGCCGGCCCCTGCATCCAGAAGACGCCGGCGACGGCATAGGACTTCTGGTTCTTGTCGGCCCAGGCTTTCAGGCGCCGGACATCGTCGATCATCGTGTCGTGAAACTTCGCCTGCGGGTCCCGCGCATGGCGCTTGTCCAGCTCGCGCAGCATGCGTCCGCCTTGGCCGGCGAAAGTCACAACGATCATCGGCGGCGCCGAGCGCTTGGCTGGGCCGTAGGCACCCAGCAGCACCTCCTTGAACATCGCCGCGGCGCCGGCAAGCGGGGTCTCGCCAAGGGCGCCGTTGACCACCTCGGTCAGCGGGACGAGCTGGAAATCGCTGTCCGGCCGGGACGCCGGCGCGGCCGGGAAGTTGGCCTCAAGCCAGGTCCGGGAGCCACGGGCGAACCGCAAGGCATCGTGGCCAGTCTCGGCGGTGGTGACCGGCGGGATCGCCTCGGCACCTTCCTGCTCGGACTGGCCCTGCCCGATGATGTGCAGGACATCAGGGAATCCGGCGCCAGCGCCCGAGGCGCGCCCGACCAGGAAATCGTCCTTGCCGTCGCCGGAGACCTTGAGCAGGTAGCGATCGTCCTCGGTGGCGATGCCGAGCAGGATGTTGGGATCCACACCAGGCTCGAAACTGGCCCCCGAACCGAACAGCTTGAGCGCCGCGTAGACGATGGTGTTGAGCTGGGCGTCCCAGGCGACCGCCGCCCGGTCGCCATCGCCCACCACGGCGCCGACAATGGGTTGCCCGGCGACGTCTCCGCCCGTGTCTGGCCGCAGGGCGTCGGTGATCGGCGCCAGGTCCGCGCGGACCTCGCCGATGGCCGTGTCGCCGATCTTGGTCCAACCTGCCGACCCGGCCGGCGCCGTCTTCTCATAGACGCCGTTGTTCGTCCGCGTGTCCCGCTCGACCTCGGCCAGCCAATGAATGTCGTCGGCGACGATCTGCTGCAGCTGGGCCAGGGTGTCGACGCGCCGCTTGCCGACGAGCCGGATCTTCGACACCGCGCGGGCCATGGAGTCGACCTGGCCGCCATCCGTCTCCACGACGGTCGACGCATCGCCATTGACGATCAGGCTGGCGCGCTGCGCGTCGCGCTGGAACTTGGTGATATCGTCTTCAAGAGCCATCGGGCTTACTCGTTTGCCGGGAGCGAGGTGGGGAGGGTCACGTTGACCAGCTGGTCGAGGCTCGCCATCAGCCGGGCCGCGTCCTCGGGGCCATAGGTGCCGAGGAACCAGACGGCATCGGCGTTGATGGTCGCGAGCTGGCGCACGGAAAGGGTCGCCGAGACGGCCCAGGTCATCGAGCCGCGCAGCTTCGGACGGTACGGGCCGACGAACTTCACCAGGGTCGGCTCGTATCGCGAACCGGTGAACAGCGGCATCGTGAACGACAGCTGCCCGTTGCCTAGCACGTGCTGGTACCAGCCCTTGAACAGCTCGAACTCGTCCAGGTCCCACAGCCAAGTCTGGCGGAACGTCGCCGGCGACCGGCTGAACCGCATGCGCGTCCGCGCGGGGCCGGCCTCCATGTCGGTGCGGAGGAGCGGCTCGTGCGGGTCGAAGTCGAGATCGTCCCGCGACGGCTGATAGGTGAGACCGACCGGCCAGGTCGCGGTCATGACCGGTTCCCCATCGCCCGGTTCAGGCCGAAGCGTGAGGACATGGCGGTGACCTCGTCGCTGTCGCCGCGATACATGCCGTCCACGATCTCTTGGCGGACCCGCCGGGAGACAATGCGGATGATCTCCTCGCCGTCCGGCCCGCGGTCCTGCTGGACCGAGGCGCGGGTGCCGTCGCCCTGGATGACCTGGACTTTGACGTTCGCGGCCGGCTGGCCGCCGCTGGCGCCGGCCGAGCCGCTGATCGACGCCGGTGGCGGCGCCGGGACGTAGCCGCCGAACACGCCGCCCTGGGCGAAAGGCTGGACCGGCGGCAGCGCGACGCCGAGCGTGCCATCGGAGAGGCGGGTCAGGTGCAGCGGCACGATCTGCCCGTTGTGATTGGCGGCGCGCACGGCCAGGCCGCGGGCGCCGGTGATCAGCGGCATGATCGCCTCAGGCCCGGCCTCGCCCATCAGCCCGGTGCGGCCGCCCGCCATCGGGAAGTAGGTCGGGCCGGTCACCACCGTGCCGGCGGCGAAGGGCTGCACGGAGCCGCGCGCGAAGGCGGCACCCTTGGCAAAGCCGATCGAGGTGCCGATCGAGCCCAGGAAATCGCCGATACCGCCGCCGATATCGCCGAGGAAGCTGCCGATCCCGTTGACGATGCTGCTGAACGCGCCGCCCAAGCCCGACAGGAAGCCGCCGCCCTGCTGCTCGACCCCTTCGGTCACCGAGGTGAGGCCGGAGCCGAAGTTCTGGTTGAACTGGTCGGCCGCCGTCTTGGTGTCGGTTGCCGCCTGGGCGATGCCGCCCAGCACGTCGCCGCCGGCGCCGCCACCGGTGCCAGGCAGGCCGGACCCCACCGTGATCGAGGCCGTGCCGATCGCGATCGAGGCCGCCGCCGCGTTGTCGTTGGCCGCTCCTCCGAACAGGCTGCTCGCCAGGCCGCCTAGCAAGCCGCCGATACCGCCGCTGCCCCGGTTGTCGTTGGCCGGCTGGGTCGGGCCGGGCGATTTGTCCAAGCCGGCGCCGCGGGCGATGTCATCGAACAGCGCGTCCGCAGCCTCGCCGAGCGGCTCGAACGCGAACTTGTCCAGCGCCAGGCTATACAGGCTGTCCAGGAACGACTGGAGCGCGTTGCCGGCCTCGGCGCCGCCCTTGACGATGGTGGTCGCCAGCTCGCGGAAGCTGGTCTTGAACCCGTCGAGGAAGCCGGACAGGCCGGGGTTCTGCAGCTCCAGCGTGCGGCGCCGGATGGCTTCGAGCGCGTCCGCGACCGAGTAGCCGGACTCGGCCAGCTTATCGAGCATGGTCGGATCGCCGCCTTGGATCAGCTGTCCCATGCGCGAAAGGTCGGCCAGCTCACGGTTGCGGGCCTCGGCCGGGCGCGCCGTGGAGCCGACGAGCGAGACCGTGTTCCCCGCCAGGCTCTCCCCCTGGCGCTGGGCGATCTGCGCCTGGCGCTGGGCCTCGGACGCCTTGGCGTAGGAGTCCGCCTGCTTGTCGATCTCCGCCGTCAGCTCGGCCGTGACCTTGCGGCCGTCCTGGTCGGCCGCGGTCAGCAGCCGGCGCTGCGCCGTCAGCCGGGCAGCAGCTTCGGACGACAGGCCGAGGGTCTCCGACTGCAGCTGCATGTCGCGGACCTGGTCCTTGAGCCGCTTCGACTCCTTGTCGAACTCGGACTCCTTGGACCGCGACGAACCAGCGCCGCCGTGCCCCTTGCTCCAGGTCGACCACTGGCCCTGGACGCCCTTCCAATACTCGTTCCAGCTGGGCACCGTCTCCGGCTCGCCCTGTACCTGGCGCGCGCGGGTCAGGACGCCGTTGGCCATGCCGGCGACCCAGCCGAGGATGCCGCCTGCCTGTGACCCGGCCTGGGTCAGCGAGATCATGGCATCCAGCGCCCGGCTGATCACGTCGTTGAGCGCCGCCTTGGCCTGCATCGCGCCCCAGGCGATCTTGGCCTGGGCCTCGATCTGCGCCTTGATCGCGGCGGCCAGCTCGGTGTTGCCGTCCTTGACCGCCTTCTTGTACGCCTCGAACCCCTCGACCGAGATCCGCGAAGCCGCCGCCGAGAACTGCTCCTGGCTGATGCGGCCCTCCGCCAGCAGCTGCGCCGCAAGCTCCAGCTCGCGGTTGTAGCCGGCCAGGCCGCCAGTGGCGGTGTCGCGGATGCGAGCGGCCAAAACCTGCTTGTCCTGCTCCTCCTTGATCTGCCGCTCCAGGTCGAGCCGCTGGCGCAGCTTCGCGGAAATGGCCTCGATCACGGCCGGATCGTCGCCCCGGCCGATATCGCGCGCCATCGCCGCGGCACGGCTGGAGACGGTCGCCTCCTCGACTGCGCGGGCATAATCCCGCACGCCGTTGGGCAGCACGCGCCAGGCCAGCAGCGCCGCCTGCAGGTCACGGTTGTCCTGGTCCAGATTGGCGAGGCGCGACCGACGTTCGGTCTCCGCGTTCATTTCGGCCGTGGCGCGGCCGACCTCCTGCGCCCGCTGCGCGGCTAGCCGCAGTTCCGCGTTCGGAGCCTTGAGGCCCTCGGCCAGGGACCGGGCTTTGTCGCCGGTGATCTTCAAATCGGCCTGGTAGTCCTTGAAGATCTTCTCGGCGTCTTTCGTTGCCTGGGCGGTGAGCTGCTGCTCGGCCCGGAACCGCGCCAGGCCGGCCAGGCCGCCGCTGTCGAGAGCGTCGGCCGCGCCCTGCGCTGCGGTGGTCAGAGGCGTCGCTGAAGCGGCGATGCCGCGCGCCACCGCCGGATTGTTTCCGGTCGCGCGGTTCATCAGGTCGCGCTGCTCGCGCAGGGCTTCCGTGTAGGTCTGAGCCGACCGTGCCGCCGCCTGCTGCCGGCGCTCGGTCTCGGCCAGCACCGCATTGGCGTTAGAGAGCCGGCTTTCCTCCTCCGCTAACGCGGCGCGTTGGTCGAGCAGCGCCTTGGTGAAGCCGTCGATCCGAGTCACAACGCCGCCAGCGCCGAGAGCCTGCGCCTGCTCGCGCATCCCGTTCAGCCGGTCGATCAAGCTGTCCAGCTCAGCCACCGTGCGTGGCGTCGATTTCTCGACCTCGCCGGCCAGCCCGGTGAATTCCACCCCGGCATCGTTGCCGAACAGCCGGTCCAGCAGAGATCCGCCGGCGGAGACGGTGGCCCGGCCGGCCGCGCCCGAGATCTTGCTCTGGATCGCGTCGATCGCCGCCGTCGCGTCCTCGGCGCTGCGCCGTGCCGCCGCCTGCGTCGAGGCCAGCATGTCGGTGCCCAGCTGCTTGACCGCCCCACTTGCGGCCTCCGCGGCCCGCGGGACGTAGTCGATCGAGCGGGCCGCCAGCTCCATGGCGCGCGAGTAGGACTGCGCCGAGCGCTCGCCGGCATCCTGGGCACCGGCCAGCAGTGTGACCCCGACCACGGCCGCCGTCGCGATGATGCCAGGCACGCCGCCGAGGAGGCCGACCGCGCCGGAGGCCAGTCCACGCGCGCGCGCCGCTACGCTGGCACGAGCTTGAGCCGCCGCGTTGGCATTGACAGCAGCCGTGTTGGCCGCCGCGGCCTCGGCAGCTGCCAGCTCGGCCACCCGTAACTGAGCAAGGGCCGCAGTCGAGGCGCCGATAGCCGCGCGTCGCCGAACAGCAGCACGTGCTGCGGCCAGTTCCGCGGCGGCTTGTTGATAGGCCGCCTGTGTGGCTGCGGCCTCGGCTTGCGCCTGCGCGATCCCGGCCGCTCGGGCGGCACTCGCGTCGGCGATCCGGCCGCGCATTGCTGTGGCCAATCGGACGAGGCCCACCGCCGCCAGCGCGGTGACCAGAGCCCCGATGACTCCGAAATTCTCCCCCAGCCCGACCAGTGTGTTCGCGAGCAGCGCGGCAGCGCCGGTGGCGGTCGCGGCCTGGCCCACCCAGCGCTCCGCGCCGGTCAGAATGACGGTCCAGCCCTCACCGATCGTGGCCTGCATCCGCTGATATTCGGCGTCGATCGCGTCGGCCTGGGAAAGGAGAGCCTTCACCACGGTCTCCGCGGTGAGCTGTCCCTGCTCGGCCATGGCGCGCAGCTCGCCGCGGGTCTTACCCAAGGCATCCGCCAGCGCCTGGGCGAGGCGCGGCGCCTGCTCCATGACGCTGTTGAACTCCTCGCCGCGCAGAACACCCGCTGACAGCCCCTGCAGCAGCTGCATCACCGCGGCGTCTGCCGAGGTCTGGGACCCGCCGGAGACCCGGAAACCCTGGTTGATAGTCCGGGTCACCGCGAGGATCGACCCCTCGGACACCTTGAGGGTCGCGGCGGCGCGCGAGATCCCCGAGAACAGCTCGGCCGTGGAGCCGAGCGCGCTACGGGTGTCCTGCGCTAGGCCGAAGACGGCCAGCCGGAGGCGCGAGACATCGTTCTCGTTGGCGGCGACCAGGCGCAGGCGGTTGCCGACGATGGTCCAGCCGTCCGCCATCTGGGTCAGCTGCTGGACCGTGATGCCGACCCCGAGCGCCGCCAGCATGCCGCGAAGGCCGCCGAGGGAACCGGTCAGGACCGAGACCGCGCTGTTGCTGTTGGCGGCCTGGCGCTCCAGCCCGGCCACCTCGCCGGTGGTCTGCTGCACCGCTGCGCCGAGCTGGCGGACGCCGGCGGCGCCTGAGGTGGTCTGGGCAGCCATGGCCGTGGCAGCGGCGCTCATCGCCCGAGCTGCGGCGGCCAGCTCGGCGACATCGCGGCCGGCCGCGCCGGACCTCTGCCCCAGGGTCGCGGCATCGTTCGCTGCCGTGGCCGCCTGGCGCGCCATGGCGGAGGCAGCGGCGCCGGCCGCCTGCTCGGCCGTGGTCAGCTTCGCTGTGTCGACCGCCGCGGCCTGGGCCGCATCGCCGACCTGGTCGATCGCAGCCGCGGCACCGCTGGCCGGCGCCGCCTTGCCGATGTCCGCGATCGACGCCTTGAAGTCGCGGACGCGCTTCTCGGCCTCATCGGCGTCGACATCGATGCGCATCGCGATCTTCAGGGTCATCGGCGGTTCAGTTCCTCGATCGCCGCGCCTTCCATGAGCTGGAGGCCGGCCCAGAGTTCAGGGGTGACGTCGATCCCGGCCCCGTCGAGGCCAGCGCGGGCGCCGGCGTAGTCGAGCCCGAGGTAGAGAAACCGGCCGGGACCGAGCCCGCCGGATATCGCGCCGGTGCGCCATTGGGTGCAGACGGCGGACCAGGCGCAGACGGCGGGCCAGTTCTCGGGGTAGATGCCGAAATCGCCGGTCGAGAGGAGACCGAGGCGTCGCTTCGCCTCCGCGATCTCGGCCTCGGTGGCGCCGAGCCGCCGGAGATCCTTGATGGCCTCCGGCTCGCCCTCGGCCCGGCTGGGCTTTCCGCGCGCCCATCGCTGGGCCGCCTCGATCAGTTTCCCTTTCGGGCCGCCGTGATGCCGTCGAAATATGTGTCGATCAGCCCGCGCCGTGCGATCGGGTGATTGAGCACCTGGTCGCGCAGGGTGTCGCTGTAGGGCAGCGGCTTGCCGGATTCGTCGACCACGTCGGTTAGGTCGACGATGACCCGATGCAGGAACCGCGTGGTGTCGTCGGCTTTCATCAGGTCGAAGCTGTTGGTTTCCTCGACCGACAGCAGGTTGTACGTCGCGAAGAAGGACGAATCCGTGTAGCCGCCGCCCATGGTCGGCGTGCGGATCTCGACCTTCTTCTTGAACGTCGGATTGGCCTCGACTTTGAACATTTGCCCTGCGCCTTTTACTTGAGGGTGATGGTGAACTGATCGTTGCCGGCGGTCGGGAGCGGCGTGAGCGACAGCGGCCACTCGACGATCTTCTGGTTGTTCTGGTAGCCGCTCAGGCGCTTGACCTGGCACTTGGAACATTCGACTTCGGTGATGAAGCCGGGGTCGGTGCCGTGCTGCATGAGGAACGGCACCTTGCGGCGCTCGACTGCGGCGTCGAACGGGTCGAAGACGTCCAGCTCCATCGCCTCGACCACGGCGGCGATGGACTCGCCGCGATCGGCGATCAGGATGGACTCCGAACCCACGAGGAACCGCCCCTGGACGTCGCAGCCGAGATCGAGGTTGGTCGACCGCATCACCATTGTGATGCCGTCGATCTTGTAGACTGGCGTATTGACCGACGTCGCCAGCTCGGGGTCCTTGAAGCCGGCGAAGCTGATGCCCGCCGGCGGCGCCTGCTTGGTGGGCTTGCGCCAGAGGCCGGTGAGGGTCACCCGGAGCTTCGGGATCTTCTGGGCCTCGACCTGCAGCACGGCGGTGCCGCGGGTGCCGATCAGCGCATGCTTGGTGCTTTCGATGAAGAAATGCACCGTCACGGCCTCATGGCCCCGGCTCACCGGGCGGTACTCGACGCTGGTCGCGGCGGTGATGACCTCGGCCAGGCCGCAGGCGCGGGCGATCGGACTCCAGGCTGGCGCGGTCCCGGCGGTGCCGGACCCGACCAGCTCGACGCTGAAGGTCAGGATCGCATGCAGGCCGGCGGGCAGCTCCTCGTCCGCCCCGAGCCACGGCATTTCGAGGTTGCGCGCCTCGTCGGTCCCCTCCATCGGACGGAACTCGACGTCCGTCACCAGCATCGCGTCCGCCGCGGTGGGGGCAGCATCGGTCCCGTAGGCGGCCTCGGTCTTGATCAGGAGAGCCTTGCTCTCCCAGCGCAGCGGCTCGGCCATGAATCAGCCTTTCGCGTTGGTCTTGGGGGTGTCGGCCGGGGCATCGGACGACGTGGCGGGCTTCGCCGCCGGCGCGGGGGCCGGCGCCGGCGGGCGGGAGTCGGTGAAGGCGACGCGCTGCAGCGTGCCGTCCGGCTTGCGGACGTAGCTGCCGCCCGCCACGGGAATGCTCATGGAGTGACCCTCAGCAGTTGGGGGATGGAGAAATCGACCTGGTAGAAGGCGGTTCCGGCATGGAGGCCGAGGAGCGCACCGCGCTCGGCCGCGAACGGCCCCCAGGCGCCTGGTGCCTTCCACCCGGCCACCGCCCGAAGGACCAGGTCTTCGAGCTGGTCGACCTCCGGGATGCTGGCCTCGCCGATCGCGTCGCCGGCGAACTCGACCACCAGGATGACTGCCAGGCGCCGGACCAGCTCCTGGCTGTGGAGGCCGGTGGCCGCGGTCGGCGCCCCGGCCCGGAAGCCCAGCGGCACGACGAACGCCGCGGTGCCGCCTTGGGGCAGCGAGCCGGCCTTGATCAGCGCCTCCAGCTCGCCGGCCCGTCCGATCCGGCCGGCCAGGCTCGGGATCTTCTCGGCCAGCCGGGCCATGACCTCGTCGACCATGGTCATGGTTGGGCCTCGGCGACGGCGAGCCAGTCCTCGGCCTGGGCGACGATCTCGGCCTCGTCGTCACCGTCGATGCCGAGGAACGGGCGCGCTGGGATCGTCACCGAAGACGCGAAGCGCCAGCCCAGGTCCCCAGGCAGCTTGAAATGCAGTGCGCCTGCGTTTTTCGGGACGATGGTTCCGCCCATCTGATGGATGCGGGCATACTCGGCGTCGCTACCCCACTCGACCCCATCGTTATCGGCTACATGGGTGATGCTCCCGTACAGCCGGCCCGACAGGCGCAGGATGTTGCCTCCCTCGATCAAGACGCGCAGCGGCTTCGGCCATGGGCTGCCGTCCGGCGCCTGCTCGCGCTCGAACCGCATCTGGGTCGAGACCACCATCGCGGCGCCGATGTTGTCGTAAAGCCCGCGCGCGTTCGTCATGCGCTCGGACACCCGACCCAGCGTCGCCTGGACGATGGCGCTGTCGACCCGCGTCGAGACGCCGACCATCAGACGAATCCCCGCAGATTCGCCGGCGTGAAGACAGGCGGCGAGCTGGTCGAAACACTGGCGGAGCCGGGGCCGCGCTCGGGCTCGATCCCGTCGAGGTCGAGCCGCTGCCGGCCGGCCGCGATGTCCTGCAGCGTCTTGATCGCGTCCCGGTAGTCGGCCGTGATCTTCTCGTCCGGCGCCTTGCGGTGCAGCTTGTAGATCGCCACGGCTTCGGCCGTGTGGGTCAGCAGCTTGGGGACCGAGGCGATCGGCAGCCGGTAGCGCGCGGCCAGGTAGCCGTCGATCGTCGCGTCGGCATCGGCGAGGGCATCATCGACCGCCGCCGCGTCGACCTGCCCGGTGGCGGGCTGGCCGCGGTCGGTCAGTTGCTGCAGCAGCTTGGTCCCGTACCGCGTCTCGAGGCCGGCCTGGGTGGCGTAGGTCACTTCGCCTTGACCTTGCGGCTGGCGGTGGCAGACGCCGGACCGATGCGCTCGCCCAGAAGGGCGGCGTCTTCCTCCGATAGCTCGGGGAGCGGATCGCCGATCTCGAAGTGCTGGCCGCGATACTTGATCGCGACCAAGGCAACGTGGCGCGTGGAAGTGACCTCGGCCATCAGCTGACCGCGTCCTGGATCAGGTAGCCGGCATACCCGGCGATCACCAGCTCGCGGACGCTTTCACCCGTCCGAACGCGCTCGCCGCCACGGAGGCCGATATCCGGATCGGGGCGCGAGCCCGCGATCTTGTCGCCCCACTGCGCCGTGGCCGCGAAGGTGAAGTCGGGAGCCCGGAACGAGAAGTTGCGGTTGCGGTAGATGAACGAGGCATGGTTGCCCCAGACCTGCGACAGCGCGGCCGGCTGACCCTTGCGGGCCGTGTTCAGCCGCGACTGGCCGACGATGATGTCTTCCAGCTCCAGCAGGTCGGCCACCGCCCGGCGCGTGGCCACCGCCTCGTCGCCGGAGTTGGCGTTGATCGCCTTCGCGATCTTCGGATGCCGGCGCAGCTTCGACCACACCTTCTGGCCCAGGATGCCGATGTTGGGCCGGACCAAGCAGGCGTCTAGACCGGCGAGGATGTCATCGACCGGATCGCTCGTCGGATCGTCCCAACGGTCGGCCGCGGTGGCCAGCTGGATCTTGTTGCCGACCGGATAGACGGCCGGGTTGAACAGCAGCCGGGCCGCCCGGACCTCGCGCCCGAGGGCGATATAGTCCGCCAGCCGCTCGGTCGCATGGGTCCGCGGGTCGTAGCCCACGGTGGCGCCGATATCGATGTCCTCCTGGGGGATCGGATCCTCCAGGCCGTGGTCATCGACCGAACCGTCGCGCTCCTCGGCGCGGAACTCGATCTCGTTGGTGCGGCCGGTGCGGCCGACCTTGGTGTCGGTGGTCGAGAAGGACTCGTCGACCGGGTATTCCCACCACTTGAACAGCCGCGACGGCACGGTCGCGCGCGGCAGCACCTGGTCGGCGATGTACACCTGGTTGCGGTAGCCCACCGCAACGGCGGTGAGCTTCGGGTCGACTGGAAACGGCGCCTGGATGGCCATGGGACCTCTCTTGGGGGCTAGGCGGCGACGCCGCGATCGAGGAGAACGGAGCCGATGTCGCCGAGGACGCCGGTGGCCATCGCCTTGCCGATGACGCGGTTGCCGGCGGCGGCGACCACCGCCCGGCCCTGGGCATCGGCGGTCAGATCAGCGCCGCGGGTCACGGGGCCGCCGTATTCGACCTCGGCGACACCCGTCAGGACGACGTCGCAGGAGATGTCGACGGCGCCGGCGCCGAGCATGTCGACCACGCCGATGCTCAGGTCGGCAGGCGCGGTCGCTAGGGCGACGTGGTCATCATCGGCGCCGAACTTGACGATGCGGTACCCGGCGAATGCCGCCGCGGCGTAGAAGGTCTTGACCAGTCCATGGTTACGCACGGCGAGCCTCCCCGTTGGCGGTGACGTGGTCGACCGCCGCCGCGAAGCTCACGCTGTCGCCGAGGGCGGCTCGGTCGGCCTGGTACTTCCTCGCCCGATCGGCGATCTGCTGGGCGTTCTCTTCGGCGGGCCGGCCGGCGGCTTCCGCGATCTCGCCGAACGCGACGGTGGGCGCCAGGCGGGAGAGGAACCGGCGGAAGTAGCCGGCCGGCGTTTCCTTCTCGTCGCCGGCGGCGAAGGCCACCGTCTCGCTGTCGTCCAGATGCGCCAGGAAGGCTGCGACCTCGGCCTTGTGGCCGGCCGGAACCCGGTTCTGGGCGACCAGGCTGTCGATGAATGCCGTGTCGGCCGCCTGGCGCCGCTCGGTCTCCTGCGCGGCGAAGGCGGCGATCTGCCGATCCTTGGCCTGGCTCTCCTGGCGCAGCCGTTCCAGCTCCGCCTTGTCCGCGTCGGACATCGGGGTCTCCGTGATGGTGGTGGTGTCGGTGGAGGTGGCGGCCGGCGCCGCATAGGCGACCCGGTTGGCCGCCGGGTCATCGGACTTGGCCGCCTCCTCCTGGAGGAAGTCCAAGTCCCAGGTCGGGATCACCTGGTCGGCCGTCTCCAGCCCTTCCTTGCCGATGATCCAATCCCGGATGCGGCGGAGGATGCTGGCGACCGTCCGCTCGGCCCAGGCGAACTCGACGGTCTCGGTCTCGTCCTCGGCCGCGAACCGCACCGGCGGCAGCCCCTCGACGGCCGGTGGGTGGGCGCCGAGGAAGCCGACATGCTTGAGGTACCAGGTGCCGGGCACCGGGTTGCCCTTCGCCTCGGGGCGATAGAAGCAGGCCGAGACATTCTCGTACCGGCCGTCGTTGACGAGCTGGGCGAAGGCGGCCTCGACCCGCTCGGGCACCACCCGCAGCGTGTTGCCAGACGCCTCGACCTTGCCGACCCAGCCCCAGGCCGGGTCTTCCATCTTGGGATGGCCGATCACCAGCGGCGCCGGCCGGAGGGCCGGGTCGTAGGCCGCGGCCGAGGCCGCCAGGTCCTCCGCCGTGATCGTGACGCGGGCGCCGCTGGCATCCGTGCGGGTGCCGGCCCGGAAGGCGTCGAAGGGGTTGAGCGGGGCGTTGGGCACAGGAACCTCGATCGGTGCGGGATCGAGGGCTGTGATAGGATGCGGCGCCGACGACGAATTGACCCAACGTCGTTGGGTCAGGGCCGGCCCTTCATGGCGGGGTCAGGCTGCCACCGCGCGCCGACGTTGTCCATCCATGCGCAGCGTCGCCGCTAACGGGGGGCTAACGGGCCTACGGCGGTTAATCGAAGACAGAAGGCTCCCTCACCCCGGCGAGGGGGGATTCAGCGGGTACGGGCTCTCCTGCGTCGTCGTCCGGAAGCAACAGATCACCGAAATCATCCGGGAAGCCCCCTTCCTCGTGAGGATCGGCCTCCTGCACGGTTGCCTCCGCCGTCTCGGCGGGGCTGTCGGGCTGAGGATCGGCTGGGCGCGCTGAGTGCATCTCCACCAAGCGCTCTATGACTCGGATGAGAGGTTCAAAACCGAGGAAAGCTTCCTTCGGCAGTGTGGGAACAACGTGATCCGCGAAGTGAGATTTGCCAGACACGATCTTCCTAAACCATGGTTCTGTGGCAGGGCGTTTCTCAAGAATCCGCCTGCCTCTCTTGACCTCGATATTCTCAAACTGAATCTCAATGCCGAATCCATCCGTCCTTTTTAAAAGATGATCATCGTCAAATAAAAATTCGATGCTCAGATTCTCGAAATCCGCATAGCATTTTTTGCTATCTGGATAGGGTAGAAGTAATCCGCATGCCATTCCATTCCGGCTTATTTTGACGTCGTCGAAATCGCTTAGGGCAGAAAAGTTATTATCCAGCTGGAAACCACTTTTGCCACCTTCATCTCTATCAAATAATCCTATGATGAAGTGTGGATGATCCGGCCTGATTCCCCGCAACGCTATTGCAAGTGTTCCAAACCCAGCGGCCTCAGATAGTTGGTCCGCCGGATTTAGGTTGCACGACTTGATGGCCGCAGGGAGATCACCATCGCGTAGATGCCTCCATGCTGCCTGAATGATGATCGCGTCGGTTCGCCCCTCAGTGAGCAATACAGGACGCCGAACGTCCGACAGATCCTCACTGAGCCGCTTATTCAATGAGATGATGTCCTCGATCCGTTCGATCTGAGGAGCAATCCGATCATGCATCTGCCCAAGTAACGCAATATGGCCCAGCTCACGAGCAATATGAAGCTCCAGATCCTCGGAAAACAAGCTCTTGGCAGTGGCTTCTGAAATGTGCTCATACACCGTGCCGCCGACTTGCCACTTCGCCAAAAAAATCGACTGCCGGTTGGCCCTCAAATCGATGAATGCAGGCGAATGGGTAGTTACAAAAATCTGACTCGTTACTGAATAATTATTTCGCATGGTTGAACATAGCTCGAACGCTCTAGCAAACTCCATCGAATTCTCCGGCTCTTCAAACCCCCATATATGGAATTTCGAGGATCGCTCGGCAATATAGTTTAGCATGGCTGGGATAAAACGAACTCTGATCCCGTCACCTCTCTGGTCAAGACCCACGTCCTCTGTGGTCGTACCTTCCGTGCGTATGCGAAATGCTTGAAACAGATCTCGATGTTCCGATGGCAATGCGATTTTCGCATTGATGCCCGTCGCGGTTGAGAATTCTGACTTAAGTTCCGAAGCCTGATTTTGTAGATCCATGTTGAATTGTTCAATTCTACTGCGAAACCCTCCCGGGCCTCGCTCGCTATTTTCGAATATGGCCGATTGAAGTTCCGAGATAATTTCGCTAAATGTCTGATTATCCTTAATCGCGGGAATATAATTGAACTCAATTCTACCAAGAAACCGAGAAAGGCTCGACTGCGCTTTCGGGATTGTGGTATCCACTTGGCCAGATTTGATTCTGGCAGCCAAATCATGCGTTATAAAGGGATAAAGGCTGTCTCTGTACCAAGTCTTGGTAACTCTGAATTTTTCAGGAAGCGTTGCCAGAAAAAACTTACCTCTGTTGAACTCAATCGATATTTGGATAAATTGCTTTCCTTTCACTGAGTTCTTGCGCACTTGATCTAGACGAATGTGGGAGAATTCCTCTTCGAAAGTGATTGGCTCACCGGATGGAGCAGACTCGTTAAAAAACAGATTCAGCGCCCTCAATAAGTTGGATTTTCCGACATCGTTTTTACCCGTTATGATATTAAATTCAGAACAATTTCTCAGTTTACAAGTATTTATAGATCTATAGTATTTTATATCGATCGATCGTATTATATTTGGCAGCTTTTTCATTGCGAAAATACCCATTGTCCAAGCGCCAGACTTATTGGCGGCGCATGCATCTTGACAGAGTAGACGCCCAACATCGTCCTTGTGTAAAGTAGGTTGCTGCCGTCAGTCGGGCCGCCCGCCCGTGCACCAGAAAGCTGACGGAGCTGGCCGGGGGGCGGGTGCCCGGCCGAATTCCCACTCATCGCTGATACAGCAGGACCCCATAACGCGCTCGGTCGATCTGGGCCGCGCTCGTCGGCGGGAACAGGGTCACGCCATCCCAGCCCTTGGGCGTCCACTCGAACACAGCCAGCCCGCCGCGCCGCTTGTCCATGTCGAACCGTCTCACGTAGCGACGGCGGAGGATATAGTTCGGCGGCTGTCCCGGCGGGGCGACGTCGAACCAGTGCAGCCAGATCTCGTCTGGGTCCTTCAGGGCCGCAGCTAGCGCGAGCAGATACTCCTCCCGGCCCTGTTTGGTCACCTTGAACGTCCCGTCATAGTTGCGGAACAGCTCGTCCGTGATGATCGTTCGGGTGCCACTGGGATCCCGCCACACCACGGGTTGCCCGATGTCGCCGCCAAACTCGCGGAGGAAGGCGCGGACATAGTCCTCCTCCGCTAGACCAGCCGGGAGCTTCGGCACCGGCGGCAAGGGGGTGGATGGCAGAGGCGGCAGCTGCGAAATAGGCGTTGAGCCGGGCAATGCATCCAGCTGCGATGACGGCTGACCTGGCGGTGGCGGATTCGGAGGCGTCGGTGACGGCAGCGGTTTCCGCAGCTGGGGAGGGGTGACGCCGCGCAGCCAAGAGTCGCCAGGATTGTACCCGAAGCCGGTGTCGATGCCTTTCGGCGTCCAGACCGTTTCGATAGAGCCGTCCGGCGCGCGGACCTCGCGCGGCTCCATCTCGATCTCGGGCGGATCGAGGGTGACCTTCAGCCCGAATCGCTTGAGGTCGCGCTCCGAAAGGCTCTGGGTATGGCACCGGCAATTCCAGCCGTTCGGCGGCCAATGGGTGCGCCACCACGGATGATCGATCGGAAGGATGATGTCGTGCCAGGCATAGTGCTCGGGCCGAGTCTTCAGATCGTGGACATCGACATAACGGGCATAGGGCCTGGTCGCCTTCAGCCGCTGAGCCTGCTGCCAGCGGCCGGAGCTGTAGGCCATCCGGGTGTTCATCTCGAAGATCAGCCGGCTGCGCCTGTTCCGGCTGCCGTGATAGGCCCAGCCGTGCTGGGCGACGATCCGGTCGAAGTCCGCGCGGAAGGTCTCCAGTGTGCCGCCGGCCGAGATCGCGCGGTCCAAGGCTTCCCGGAAGTCGGCCAGCAGCGCATCCGATGTGGCGCCGGCGACGGTGAACGCGCGGGTGTGTGCCTGGTGCATCAGGTCCGACCAGCTGTTCGTCGGCAGGTTTACCTTGCTGCGGAAGTAGTCGATCGCCTCGACGAAATGGACGCGCGTCGCCGAGACCCGGACGGCTTCACCGGCCATCGAGCTGGTCACCCATGCCGGTTAGCGCCGAGAGCGCCAGGCCGTCCCGCAGCAGCTCGGCCAGTCCGTCGATCGGCATGGTCGACTCCATCCGCGCCAGGCGCGCGGCGAACTGCACCGGCGTTTCGCGGAGGCGGATGGACTCGTCCAGCTCGGCCTTGATGGCGTCGATGATTTGGTCCAGCGCCGGGCCGGTCGCCTCCTCGACCTGGTCGACCAGATGGTCGACCGGATCGGCGGCCGGATTGCGCTCGGCCGGCGTGGCGAAGGCCGCCGGCGGCGGCGTGCCGCCCGATTCCGACGACAGCTGCGGCTCCGGCCGGCCGACGAAGAACCACCGGCCTCTGGCCTGGTCGACAAACTCGGCCTCCGCGTCCTCGGGCTCGTAGCCGGCCCTGCGCATCTTCTCGACATAGTCCACCGCGGCCGATCGCGCATCGGTCTCGGCCTTGTCGGTCTCCGCGTTCTCCTTGCGGTTCTCCGGCCGGGGGCGCCAGACGGTCGGCGGCGCCGCATCCGGATAGTTCGCCTCGGTCAGCCAGGTCAGCAGCTGGGCGTTCAGGGCGGCCGACAGCTCATCGCAGTCGCCATCGCAGAGATCCTCGCGGACCTCGTTGTGGGTCTGGCTGGCCGCCCGGCTGCCGGCCTGGCCGACATTGGTCGACAGCGTCTCGCCTAGCACGGCTTCCGAGATCTGCTCGTCCAGGTACCGGCAGAACTTCTCATAGGTGTCGACGCCGGCACCCTTGGCCGCGTCCAGCAGCTCGATGAGCGTGCCCTCGGGCACGGCAATCGCACCATCCTGGCCCAGGCCGATGAGGGCCTTGAGCAGTTCGCGGGGATCTTCGCCAGGGCCGGCAGTGCCCTTGATGAAGGGCATGCCGAACCGCTCGCAGAACTTCGCCCAGAACTGCAGCGAGTTCCGCTTGAAGAAGATCGGCCAAAACAAGCGATGGCCCAGGCCGAGGCCGTAGGGATCGAAGCTGGTGCCGAACCGGTGGACCAGGAACTTGCGCGGCGGCAGCGCGATCCCGTCGAGCTGGTTCTCCGGGGTTAGGAGCCGCAGCTCCCATTCCCGGTTGAACACGAAGCGGCGCGGATCGCGGGGCTTGGCCTCGACCGGCACGGCGAAACCGTCCCGCATGTCCCAGATCACCTCGGAGACGGCATAGCCCTTGAGCTGGGCGTCCAGCAGGTCCAGGCACAGCTTGTCGAAGGACAGGCCCCATTCGCCGTCTAGGACACGCTCCGCCAGCTTGGCCGCTTGCTTGTCGGCCCGTCGCGGCCCTCCTGGCGTCACCGACCATTCGCGGGCGACCACCGCCCGCTTGCGCTTGTCCAGGACGGCTCCGGCGCGAGGGTCGCGCGCCAGATCCTCATACAGCTTGAGGCCCTTGCCGACGCTGCGCTGGGCCAGAATGTCATCCTGCGGCCGCAGGGTATCGCCCCAGCCCAGGAGGGTGATGTCCAGCTTCGCGGTCGCGATCTCGCCGGTGCGGGTGACGGCCGGCGCCGTGGCGGAAGTGTCGGTCATCGCGCGAACCCGTTGTGGATCTGTTCGTAGGGCATGGATCGGGGGCCGGCACGGTGGATGCCGGCGGTCATGCGCATGCGCTTGACGGCCAGGACCCAGAGCATTTCGAGACAGTCGGGGCCGTCATCGTGATCGCCCTTGGGGAAGTGCCGCAGTTGGTCGAGCAGCACCGTCTGGGAAGGATGGAATCGGATCAGGCCGTTGGCGACATGCGGCTGTAGGCTCTCGATCCGCAGCGCCTTGTCCGATTTCGTCATGATCGGCACCGCCGGCACGGGCACGCCGCGCTCGGCCGACCGGCGCACCAGCTCCGTCCGGAAGAACTCCTGGAACTGGACGGCCTCGACGCCCCACACCAGGCAGCGATGCTCGCGCTGCAGGGCGATCACGTCCTCAATGATCTTGTCCGGCAGCCGCCGGGCGATCCGGGCCTCGACCACGTCAAGGATGCCGGTCTCGCGGTTGAGGCCGCCGACCAGGAGGGCGGACGGGTCGCGCCCGCGGTTCTGCTTGCCCAGGGACGGGTCGCACGCGCCGAACATCATCCAGTGCCCGAGGCGGTTGACCCAGAACGTCACCTTGCCGAACAGGGCGTCGTCGCTCGACACAGGATCGTTCTGATATTCGGCATCGAACGGGCCGACCTTGATGCGGACCCGGATCTTCATCAGCTTGACGAAGGGTTGCACCGCCGGCCACAGCACCTCGGCGCCGGCGTCCATCAGCTCCCGCTGCCCGGCATAGAAGGCGTCCGCCGCCTCCTCGTCCTCGTTGTGAAGAACCTCCTCCCACCGCTCCCACAGATCCATCCGGTCGGGCCAGCGGACGATCGCGCGGAAGACGGTCGCCCGCCACAGTGGGTTGCGTAGCTTGCGGCTCAGCACCGAGTCATAGTGCAGCACGGTGCCGACATAGATGATGTCCATGGAGCCGTCCGGCGGCCCCAGTGGCTCGACCGCCTTGTCGATCCAGGCTTCGAGCTTATCCCGTTGCTCCGGCGACCGGACGTTCTCGTCGTTCTCCAGATCGTCCAGCCAGCACAGATCCGGCCGGTGGGCACCGTGGCGCACGCCGCGCAGCCGCTTGCCGCTGCCGAACGCCTGCACCTTGACGTTGCCTCGCGTGACGATGACGCCGACCTGCCACACCCGGCCCTGGCCGACCGCGTCAGGGAAGTCCTGCGCCAGCCGCGGATTGACCTCCAGCTCGACCTTGATCCCTTCGAGGATGGCGGCGGCCTGGTCGCTGGCGTCCGACATCACCACGGGGAACCGCTTGTACCCGTAGACGATGCACCAGAGGATGAACATCTGGCCGTGCGTGGTTTTGGCATTGCCGCGCGGCGCCGCGATGGCCTCGCGGGCGCCGGCCGACTTCCCCGGGTTGTGGATCAGCGCCGGCAGCCGGTCATAGAGCCAGGTGTGGAAGCCGCTGGCGGCGCTGGTGACATAGTGCGGGAAGTAGGTCGCGCAGAAGGTGCCGAAGTCGGTCGCCGCCCGCTTCTTGCGCTCCCGCTGCGCCACCGGGTCGGGGCTGAAGCCCTGGACCTTGTTCTCGATCTCCTGGCGGATCTCGGCGGACAGGGCCGCCATCGCCGCCAGGAAGTCGGCGGGCTTTGTTTGTTTCGAGGCGGACTTCGCCATCGCGTCACCCGTAGCGCTCGGCCACGCGGCCGGCAAACGGCTCCAGCACCTCGGCCAGGGCCTCGGAGTGTTGTGGGAACTTCTCGCGGACGAAGACGGCGAGCAGCTGCAGCAGCTCGGTGGCGACGGCGTAGCGGCCGAGATCGGGGGCGGCCTTGGCAACGGCCGCCATCGTCTTGTGGAAGGCGTCGGACAGCCGGCTGATGGCCTCGGCCTTCTCCAGCGGCGCGACGTCGTCGGCATCCTTCAGCTGCTCCATGGTCGCCTGGTGCAGGACCAGGAAGTCGGCCAGCACGATCTGGGCGATCATCCCGGCGCCGGAGGTCGACAGGGCTGCGGCGCCACGCGCCTTGTCCCAATCGTCACCCATAGCGGCGGCCAGGCTTTTCCATCTCCGGACGGTTGCCACCGCGACGTCATGTTTGGCCGACGCCTGCTCCAGCGACATGCGCTCGTAGATGTAGGAGCCGCGGACGGCGGTCTTGATCTCCTGGGCATGCGCCATGCTCAGCGCTCCAGGATCGAGCGCGCGGCCAGCGCCCCGGCCCGGAGGGCGGCGCCATAGGACGGCTTGCGCACGCCGGGCACCACCTCCCGGCCGGCGGCGACATCGGCGCCCCGGCTGGTCAGCACCAGCATGCTGTCGGTGGCGCTGGCGTCGAGCAGGCCGGCGCCGACCAGGAACGAGACGTCGGCTTCGACCTGAGGCCGGCTGGCGGCCATGGCGAGGCTCGCCAGGCGCGAGCAGAACCAGTCGAGATTGGCGACGGGTGCCACGCCGGGCCAAGCCCGCCGACCCTCCGCAACCTCCGCGCCACGCTCGGTCACGGCCAGGATGTCGACGCCGCTCTGGTCCCGGCCCGCGCCGGCCAGGCCGTGATCGGCCAGCCAGGCGCCATGGGCCAGAACCTTGTCGCGCAGGATCGGCGCGCCGGCATCGGCGGTCAGGTCGCGCAGCAGCGAGACGTTCCCGGCGCCCTGCGGCAGCAGCGCCAGCAGCGCGAGGATGAGCAGCCGCTCGCGCTCCTCGGCCGGCAGATCGGCGAGACACCGCAGGATGGCGAGGCGGCGATGCTCGGCCAGGCGCTCGGCAAGCGGGATCATTTATCACCTCGTCCCAACAAATGGTTGGTCAGCATCCCGAGCTGGTCCGAGATCGAGCTGAGCGCCCCGGTGTGCCCCTCGGATTTGGCATTCAGCTTCTCGATCGAGGCGTTCTGGACCGCCACGGCGGCCTGCAGCGCCTTCATGTCGTCGCTGGTCGGCATGTGCCTCATGCGCTCTCCGATGAGGACGGTCTCGCGCTCCAATTGGTCGACGCGCGTCGCCAGCCCGCCGACATCGGTCTTGAGGGCGAAGCGCTGTGCCAGGACCAGCAGCGCTAGGTTCGCCAGGATCGTCAGCAGCCCGATCACCCATAGCCAGTGCTGCCGCACCGCGTCGAAGAAGCCGTCCATCAGCGCCCCCCGCGCTCGATCGAGGATTGGCAGGGGGCGCAGCGGCGCGCCCAGGGCGCGGCCCTGCGGCGCGCGGTCGGAATCGGTTCGCCGCAGCCATCGCATTCGCGCGGCCCGATGTCTTCGGCCGCCGCCTCGCGGGCACGGCGGACCCGGTGCGGATCGAGCGCCTCCGATTGGAAGCGCTCGACCAGCTCGGCCGCCCGGTCGATTTCGTCAGCCACGGCACGCCTGCAGCTGCGCATCGAGCCGCTTGAGATCCTGGTACCAGGYGCGGGTGGCGGGCTTGGGCGGGGGAGCGGCGAACTCGTCCGCGACGCCGGGGCCAGCCGGCGGGAACGCCGGGCAGACGCTAGCGCCGCTGCCGCAGCCAGTCGTCAAGCTCGCCATCAGGCACGTCAGGGCGGGAAGCGATTTCATTTTGGGTGGCCAGGATCTTGGCGTTGCGTTTGGCTTCGGCGCCCTCGGCGGCCCGCCAGGTGAGGAACGGGACCAGCAGAGCCTTCACCAGCTCCGCCAGCCCCTGGACGAGGTCGCCCCACATCGGGCGGTGCCCGTCAGGAACTCGGCGCCGGCATCCGCGCCCGGATGTAATCGGCGACCCGCTCCTCGGTCAGGCCGAAGCGCTTGAGGGCATCCGGCGCCGACCGAGCCAGATAGGTGCCGGCATCGGCGATCCACTGGTCCCGCACCTCGACCTTGGCGACGTCGTGCCCCAGCTCAAGCAGCCGGTTGCGGGCATAGTCGATCGCGCGGACGGCAATCGTGTCCAGATAGGTCCGGATGGCGTCGTCGGCCTTGAGCCGCAGCAGCTTGGCCGCCCAGCCGATGACGGCCAGGCCCCCGGCGCCGAGCGCCGAGACGAGGATGCCGACGAGGTAGTCGACAGCCGGGGTGAAATCGATCACGAACCCGTCGCCGGCCATGGCGACGGGGGCGACGAGGCAGGCGAGCAGCAGCGCGACGAACGCCGCCCAGATGGCCATGGGCCGCAGGGAGATCATTTCCGCTCCTTGGGGGTGGTGGTGTCGGACAGGGCGCCGCCGGCGCGGACATAGACGTCGAGCAGCGTCTCGAGCTTGTGTTCGCGCTGGCCGTAGCCGGCGCCGGGCAGGCTGGCCCAGATGTTGCGGCAGCGGTCGATGGCCTCGGGGATCCGTCCGGCCTCGATCAGGTCCAGCGCGCGGCGGCCGCGGATTAGCTCGACAGCGGCGCGATCTTGCGAGGTCGGAGAAAAGTCCGGCAGGCGCAGCGTAACCGCGAGGTCGTCCCAGGTGCGGGCCAGAAATTGATAGCGGCCCGCTGCGGTGGAACCGATCTTGTACCGCGGTAGCCAGACGAGTTGGCGCGGATGCGCGGCATAGCCGGAGAACAGGGTTCCGCCGACCAGCACGTCGTAACCGTCGTCGCTGCCGCCGATTGTGCTGGTGCCTTCGGACACGGCCAGCGTGTCGAGGAAGGCGGCGACGTTCGAACCGAGATCTCGGGCTGATAGACGGGGCATTCTCGGGCACGACTCCGGAGAGGGCGGCTCGGCCGCCTGGTGCCCGAATAAGAACGCCGCCTCAAAGGCGGCGAATTGACCCTACATCGTTGGGTCAGAGCGCCTTCACGAATCAATCAGTGGTCATTTAATGTCTGCATACATCTTACGAGATTCATTTAGACCAAACAAAATCGGACTGCTTAATGGGTACGAATTCCAAACCTTCGACTGTTTTTTCCTCATAGATAATAAATGACTTGGATATTGTGTTCCCATTCAACAATCTCGCACAAATAATCCTCTCGTTTGCTATTCTCAGGGCAATATACTCCTTATCTCCGTACGAGAATTTGTATAGCGTGCGAGATTTAGCTTCAGATTGCCCAACTACGCTTCCGACAATATATAGAATAAAGATAGATATGATTAGAGCGATCAGAAATGACTGAAAACTTCTACTCACCGAATAATTAAACATGTAATTCCTAATTTTTCCTGTCTTTAGAAAAAATAAATAG
The DNA here is from genome assembly GCF_052113205.1 of Inquilinus sp. YAF38. Lineage (NCBI taxonomy): Bacteria > Pseudomonadati > Pseudomonadota > Alphaproteobacteria > Rhodospirillales > Rhodospirillaceae > Inquilinus > Inquilinus sp. YAF38. The sequence continues at coordinate 80,974 of NZ_JBFRCU010000018.1, forward strand.
GCAACTTGTAAGAGCACGAATGCCAAAAAAACAACTATTGGCGCAATTACGGTTCCATAAGATGGAATTAATGGACGAAGAATGGCGGCAGTGACGATTATAATCAGCACTAGAAATACGGATAAGTATCTGTAAAATTCAGTATCCGGAAATGAGCTTGTAAACAGTACGTACCCCTGAAAGCCTGGAGCCAGAAGCGCTATTACCGCTGCAATAGAAAGCAGAACATCGGAGACAGAAATGTAATACAGTTCGCTTGGATATCCGAAATGCTTTGCAAAACCAAAATTAAACCCGTAGGCGAATAGGTATCCTGCTCCGGTTATTGTGGCAAGGAGGACCGTATCGCTGAGTATCCGATCTCTTAAGGAGCCAATCATGCTCTTCTCTCGTGATCAATGAACCGAAGTAGCAGATACAGCTTATCTGGAATTCCGGAGACCGACAGTGACACTTTCGCCGGCGACAGAATGTTGGATGCCGGGCTGAAAGTCCTCCTGCCCACCGCCAGGATCGAACAGGTTGCCTTGTGGCCCCGTCCCGTCCGGCCGGCGCTTACGCACCCGGCGGACCCATTCCTCAGTGCACCCTAGATCCTGGGCGCAGGCGCGGGTGCCGCCGGGATGCCGCAGGATCTCGCGTACCAAGGCACCGTCCCCAGCGGCACGAGGGATCAGCTTGTGTCCCGGCCCGTGCATTTCGGCGAGCAGGCGGGTGGCATCGAGACCGATGATACCGACCAGCGGCGAGGTCGGCCGCACGTGCTCGACGCCGGGAATGTAGCGTTTGCCGCCGCCCCAGACCTTCGCCAGAGCCCGCGCTTCACGGACATAGCCCGCGACAGCCAGGTCGTAGAGCAGGCCGGGGAAATATTCCGGGGTGACGGGATCGGTCATCGCGCTCCACCCTTGCGTCGCTTCATGCCTTTGAGTGCTTCGATGACTTTCGAGGCATCAGCGACGGAGAGCATGTCGGCTTGGGGGATCACGTCTTCGGCCAGGCCGAGGACGCGGCGGATCATCGAACGCAGTGATGCCTCCGACTTCTCGCGGGAGGCATCGTGCCAGAGCGCGCGGATCAGGCGACCGGTTGAGGTGCGGCCGGTGCGGAGGTCGGCGCCACCGGTCCAGCCGAGCCGGACGAATTCGCGGATAACGCTGCCGAGCTGGACCTCGTTGAGGTCGGCGGCGCTGTCGCGACCGGTCACCCGGCGCAGCACGGCCCGGTAGGTCTCGTCGTCCAGCCCGAGCTGCTTCTTGGCGACGTGGACCTTGGCGATGGCGGAGGCTCGGCTCACGGCCGTATCTCGATCTCGCCCCACGCTTCGCGGAGCAGCTGCTCGAACTCGGCCCGGATGCGATCGGCGTGAAACTTGGTCGGGGCGACGACGATCTGCAACTCGCCCTGCCGCTCCAGCCGCAGCGGCCGGAACCAGGTCGACCACTTCTTGATGCCGACCCAATCAACGAGGCCACCGAAGGGATGGACTGCCGTGTCCGGCTCCGGCGGCACTCGGGAACCGGTTGCCTCCTCCGCCGGGACATAGTCTCGCCAGCGCTCCTCACCGAGGAAGGTCGAGGCCATCCAGTTGTATTTCGGATCGGCCTTGGCTGCCCGTCGCTCGGCGGCATAGGCGGCGGCAGCCGCGGTCAGCTCCTCCGCGGTCACGGTGCCGGCCTTGATGAGGGCGTTGAACAGCTTCCGCGCCCGCTCTCGCGGGTTCGGCCGCCGCTGGGGATAGGCGGCCCAGAAGGCATCGAAAACAGGATCGTCAGTAGGCTTGCGGGGCATCGGTCGACTCCGTCACCGAGACGGGCGTGCCCGCCGCCAGCGACGTCAGCACGTCATTGCGGACCAGCACGAAGCCGTTCGGGATTTCGGGGGTGGGGAACTGCGGCCAGTCCGGCGTCGGCAGGCCGCGAATGGCGCTATTGAAAGTGATGGCGATGTCCGGCCGGGCGATGCCGGCGCGCTCAAGGCACTCCACGACACCGAGGATCAGCCACCGCGCATCATCCGTCGTGAACCGCAACTCAGGCACCCGGCGCGCCTGCGTCTGCTCCCGGCGCAGGCCGGCGACGATGCGGAAGATCGTCTCCTTCGCCGCCGCCTTCGAGCTGCAGGACGGGCCGTGGGCTTCCTGGAAGATCCGGTTGAGCCGGAACAGGAACAGGGCAAGCTCGGTGTTGTTCATCGCTGGGCGTGCCGCTACTGGTCCTGCGCGTCCGCGCAGTCCGACCGCCGGCGCGCAATCCGCCGCCACGTGGCGACCTCGTCGCGCATCGATTGCCGGCCGCTGACATAGGACAGCGCCCTGCCGAGATCCGAGCCGCAACGCGAGAAGGCGGCGACCAGGTCATCCCGGGTGCAGCGCTTGAGCAGGCAGGCGAGCTGGGTTCCCTTCCCCTGGTCGGCCCGCATCAGGGCGCGGTCGATCTCGGCTGCAGTGATGGGTGCTGGACGGCGTGGCATGGTCGCTCCTACTGGCCACGCCTCTCCGCCAGATCGGCGGAGAGGACGAAGGACGGTTCGTCGAGGGTCAGCGGGACGCGCCGAAGGATCTCCAGCGCGCGGCTGTGGTGCGGCTGCCGGCGCAGATAGCCGCGCTCGATCAGCCTGGTGATGAGCCGATGGATTGCGCCCTTGGAGCGCAGGTCCAACTCGTCGGCCAGCTCCTGGTACGACGGGCAGACCCCCGATTGGTCCATCAGCTCCTGGATGACGCGCATGCAATCGGCCTGATTCGGGGTGAGGCCGATCCCGACCGATGCCGGGTCGAGGGCGGGGTTATCCATGACGCCGCTCCACCGGCACCGGGCCGGAGCCATGAGGGTTGAAGCCGTCGTCCTCGTCCTTCTCCCGCGCCAGGAAGGCGTCGACCTCCCGGTCGGTCATGAAGCGCCAGGCGCCGACCGCCTTGACCGGCGTCTTGAGACGGGTCTGGCAGACTTCGAGAAACGCAATCGGGTCGGCCGGGGTCGGGATCGGTGGCAGGTACTGCAGGTTCGGGATCTCGATCGTCACTTCCTCGCCGGCCGTGCCGACCAGGAACAGGCGGACGCTGGCGCGGGCGCCTTCGGGCAGGATCATCGTCATGGGCGTCTCAATTGGGGCTGCCCAGGCCCACGAAATGCGGGCCGTAGAGCACGAGGGTCAGGAGGGCGATCAGGATCAGGGTCTCGGCGATGAACTGCCGGGTGACCACGCGGACGCCATGCAGCCAGTAGGCGTGCCATGCGAGGCCGCCGACGAGACCGGACAATCCGGCCAGCCAGACGGCGAGGATCAGGAGGCCGATGGTCATGGCCGCACTCCCCGCCGACTCAGCCAGGCGGCAGCGAGCGCATGCATCTGCCTCCCGATCGGCATCCGCACCGAGCGCCCGTCTAGGATCGCCTGAGCGATCCGGTCGGCCGTCCCGTCGTCGATCACAGTTGCGACCTCGCCCTCGGGCGTCACATCGACAATGCCGGACAGAGTCTCGTTGCCGTTCGTCGCCGTCACGGCATAGCGATTGCCGCGCAGCTGCCGATAGGTCTGAACGATGCCGCGCACCGTTCCATGGCCCGCCAGCTCGAAGCTGACTTCACGGCCGATGAGGCGGGCCGTCACGGCACGATCCCCGCAGCTTCAAGACGGCGGGCCAGGTCGAGCGTCTTCTCCGACACGGCGACCGTCGGCCGGCTTTCAAGCGCGGCGGCCTCGATCTCCATGCTGCCGAGCAGCTCGATCATTCGCTTCACCTCGGCCTCGCTCAGCGGTTGGCGTGAGCTGAGGCGGGTGTCCAGCTTGCGCCGCATCGAATGCAGCTCGCGGGACAAGGGCGACAGCAACTTAACCACGGGATCTCTCCTCCTGGGGTTTGTTGGGGCAGGTTTGGCAGGCGCGCCAATGGGCGGCGGCGTGCGGGGCGTGGGTGGGACAGGGATCGAGCGCCAAGCGGCAACGGTCCCGCCGCACGCGCTCGGTCAGGAACGGGCACTCCACCTGATCGAGGGCGGCCAGCACCGCGGCCTCGAACCGGCTGGTGTCGGCGGCCGGGTATTTGCCGGAGAGGGCCAGGGACACCGCGGTGCGGCTGCGGCCGATGACATCGGCGACGGCTCGAATGCTGCCGCGCCGGGATGCCTCGGCGCGCAGCAGTGCCACCACGGCGGGGTCAACCGGCCTGGACATCGGCGGTCACCACGCGGCCCAGGTTGCGGTCGAAGATCGATCCGTCCCGCCGCACCAGCGGGCTGGCGGGGCCGGTGTCGCGGACCAGGCGATAGCGCTTCTGGCCGGTGTTGGGATGGGCAGCCACCCTGACCCGGCCGGTCAGCGGCACGAGATAGCCGGCGGCGACCAGCCGACTGATGTAACGGCGGATCGAGCTCTCCAGCGCCTTCCGATCGGTCTCCGGCTGGGCGACCGCTCCAGCCACGTCAGCGCGGCAGAACCGGCCGAGCTGCCGCATCGCCGCCCAGATGCGGTTCCGGGCCGTGGCATCCCAAGCCCCGCCCACGCCGGTGGGCGCCGTGGTCACCATCAGGGGCTCGACGTCTTCCGATCGGCCGCGCTCGGTCAGCCGGTAGCATCCCTCCGATGCGCGCTCGATCAGGCCGGCCGCATAGGCGCGCCGCAAGTCGGTGCAGGCATCGCGGTAGCTCTTGCCGAGCAGCCCCGGCAACTGGTCAATGGTGACGCAAGCGCCGGGTTCGGCCAGCGCATCCAGCAACGCGCGCATCAGGCCACCACCACCGGCGCGCCGGTCTCGCGGCTGTGCAGCAGCACCTGGCCGCGCATCGCCTCGACGCCCACCGCGGCGCCCGCTTGGCGTAGGCCGAAGCGCTCGATCGCCGCCACCGCCTCTTTCAGCTCGCGGATGTAACCGCCACAGGCGCGGTGAGTGTAAGCGATGAGGTCATCCTTGACCTCGACCTCGCTGATGCCGGCGATGACCGCTCGCACGTCATCCACGGTCAGTGGCTTGAACTCGACCTTCTGGCTGATGCGCGACGCCACCTGCGGATAGCGGTCCAGCCGTTTCCTGATCCGGTCCATCCCCACCAGCACGGTCGGGATCTCCAGGTGGTCGGTGATGTCGCGAATGCCCTCGATGACATCCCGGCCGGCGGCGACGGCGTGGTCGGCCTCGTCGATCAGGAGCACGGTGGTGGCGTGCCCGAGGCGGGCCGCTTGGGCCTGCCGTGCCGTCAGCGCCGCCACCACCGCCTCGAACAGCTTCGCCGTGTCGCGCGTCTGGGACGGCCGACCAGTGGCGGCAGCGTACATGTCCCGCAGGCACCAGCTATGGGTCCAGCCTTGCTTGGCGCGGACGTGGATCGCCTGATTCTGGACGCCCCACCACACGGCCGTCCCGGTTTTACCGAGGCCGGGCTCGCCATCGACCAGCATCAGGCAGCTTTCCGACGCGCCGCGGTTCTTGAGCGCGTTGAAGGCACCCAGCCAGGCCATGACGTTGGAGACTTTCGGGATAAACACGGGCTTCATCAGGCGGCCTCTCTGCACAGGGAATTCAGCGCCTCGACATCGATCGAGCAGGCGTCGAGGAGCAGCAGGAAGTGGGGGTCGGCCAGGCGGGGCTTGAGCCACGCCAGGTCGGCGGGCGTCGCCCGGCCAGGATTGGCAGCCAGCCAGGCGGCGAATTCGTGATCGGTGCCGAAGATCGGGCGCGCGGCCGCCTCGGCGGCGTTAGCGGGAGCCGGCGCCGGCGTCGCGCTAACGGCTTCCATCGCGTCCAGCTGCTGCCGGGCGGCGTCCAGGAAGAACTCGTCCACTGTCGTCCGGTGGGCGTGCTCGATCAGCGCCGGGCCGCCGTTCAACTCGGCCTCGACAACGGCGAGATCCCGGTTCAGGCGGTCGCGCCGACCCTTGGTGCGGATCTGCTGTTCCCGCTCTGCGCGGGTCAGCGCCGGCATGAACGGCACCTTGTTGCCGTCCAGCTTGGCGATGCCGACCAGGCGCCCGGCAAGGTCGCGCACCCACACCTGGCTCGCGTCGTGCAGATCGAACCCGACCTGGACGGTCTCGCCGTGGTGATGCTCCAGGTCCCGCAGGAAGTAGATGTTGGTCCACAGCTCGACCTGGCCGCGCCGGGCGACACGCTCGACGGTCGGGCGGAACAGATCCACCGCCTCCTCCGGCGCCAGCCGATCGATCATCGTGTCCGGTTGATCGCGGAGGAGCTTCTCCCACCGGTCCAGCGGCGACATGCCCAGCTCGCTATGGCGCCGGCCGTTGTATGCGGCGACCTGGGCGCCGACATACTCACGAAAGTCGTCGAAGGACATCAGCAGCCGCGACCGGCCGATCATCTTGATGTCGGCGCGGGTCAGCTTGTGGACGCGGTGCTTCGCCTCCTCGTCCATCTTCGCGCCGATATAGGTCGGCAGCTGCTTCGCGGCCCGGACCAGGCAGGACTGGTGGACGCGCTCGACCACGCCGCGGGCCTGCGAGCTGTACGGCAGCGAGTTCTCTTTGTGCACACCCAGCCGGGCCAGGAATCCAGTGTGCGGGCCGTCGAAATAGGCGTTGTTGAAGCCCTTGCCGCGGTCGACGTACCACAGCGCCGGCACGCCCCAGGACTCGCAGGCGTGGCGCAGGGCATCGGCAACGCCCCAGGTGTTCTCGACGATGCCGATCGACCATCCAACGATGACGCGGGTGGCGACATCGATAACTACGGTCACCTCGGGCCGGAACGGCTGGCCGTGGATCGGATGCGCGATCTCGGCGTCGAAGGTATGGCCGTCCGCGACATAGATCGCGGTCGGCCAAAGGTCGCCGAAATCGCGCGTGACATAGGCCCGCATCGTCTTGAGCTGGCGCGGCCCGATCCGGCCGCGGTTGCGGTCGATCACCGAGATCTGGCGGAGGAACCGCTTCACCTGGTCGTAGCTGGGGACGGCGACATTGGCCGGCAGCTCGTCCCGCAGCAGCTCCAAGCAATGGGCGATCGACAGCTTTTGGGGGCGCGCCCACAGCGACCAGAACGGCCGCACCCATTCCGGCACGATCGGTCGGGCCGACGCCGCCTCGCGCGGCGCCAGGGCAACGGCGCCGGCGGCGTCCCGTTCCTTGAACCAGTTGTACATGGTCGCGCGACACAGGGTCCGGCCGCCGCCTTTGCCGGCCCGAGCATTGGCCTGCGAAATCAGGGCCGCGAGATCGGAGCGGAGCGAGCCATCGCGCGCCTGTTCTATCAGGGCCTCGACGGCCTTCCCACGGCTTAGACCGGCAGCCAGCTGCAGCCGTTCCACCTCGGCCAGCAACGCCGCTCGCGCATCCATGGTCTCACGCTGCCAGGATTTGAGGTGATCAACCCGAACCGGCCGTAAATCGGGCGCCGCTGCCGCCGCAGCCGGTGCCTGCAGCGCGCGCCGGGCAAGAGCCTTGCGAGCAGCATCGGGAAGTGCCGAAATCGGATAGGCATAAGCCGGCCTTCCCCCGGTCGAGCCCTGCCTGGTCGCCGGAGCCCCGATGCGGGCCAGGTATTTCCGGACGTTACGCTCGTTGGTGGCGAGACCTGGCAGCTTGAGGTCTGCGATCTCGCGAGCGGTCAGCCATTGCTCGGTCATCGGCTGCCTCCGCGCACGGAGCGGCGCAGGCGCGCTTGGCGACGCGCTATCTCGGCTTTCTCCTCCTCCAGGATGCCCATTTCGACATACGGAAGATGGCGCCGATCAATCAGCGCCACGCCGAATTGCTCCAAGCCGATCGACAGCAGCCGGGCATCCCCGGTGACATGCGCCAGGGCGATCAGGCGCGGCCAGCTGATCACATGAGTGTCGCGGGCCGGGCTTGCGTAGGCGTCGAGCATTGCCTCGCTGACGGTCGCACCGAGGTAGCTCGACATCGCCTCGGCGACTTTGGCGCGGGTCTTGCCACATGCCTTGAGGCTGGTCGAAATGGCGCGACACAATTGTCCGTTCAGCGTCGCCGCACGGACGTCCTCTGGCGAATAGGCGATCTCGGCCGGGCTAGGCGCGGCGCCGAACAGGTCGGCCACTGCGCCCGGCTTGTTCACGCCAGCCTCCGCAATTGACGTTCGGCGGCTTCACGGCCCGTGCTACGGTTCCAGGGTCGCGATTGCGGCAGCCGTCGGCCTTCGGGCGTGAACCGATCCGGGAAAAGCGCCTGGACGGGGATCCCCAGTTCTTCGGCGATCGCAATCTCAATGCGCTCGGACGGCGCCATGAGGGCGATCGAGCAGGACTGGTGGCTCACCCCCAACCTGTCGGCGATCTTCCGCAGGCTCGACCCGCGCAGGCGAAGTTGACCGACGATCCACACCCGCCGCTCGGCGGGTTCTTTCGGGATGTTCATGCTTGAGGCCGCGTCTGACATGGCAAGCAAGGTAAGACACATCTGTCCGAGTGTCGAGGACAAAACTGTCTGCCCAAAAGGTGTGGGCGGGCCTCATTTGTCCCAACGCCAAAATTCGAGACAGATCAGTCTCTTAACCCCTTTTGGGCGCGACGACTAAATGCCGGAGCAGGAAACCGAAAGTGAGCGCGCCTTTCGGGCGCGCCTGCAGGAGCTGGTCCGGGACCTCGGGGGGACGTCAGCAGCTGCGGCGTTGACGGACAAATCCGTCAAGCAAATCAGCCGCTATCTTACAGGCGAGAGTGAGCCGCCATGGACATTTGTGTCCATCATCGCCGAACGAGCAGGGCGACCCATTGAGTGGCTCGCCACCGGCCGGGAACCCAATGATCCTGTGCCAACCCGAGCTGTGGCGGTGGAACAGGATGAGGTGCTTGTTCCGCTATATGACGTTGCGGTGGCCGCCGGCAGCGGGCGGCTGATCGACGACGCTTTCGTCGTCGAGCACATTCCCCTGCCACGGCACACGGTCGCTGAAGCCGGCGGAAATCCTGGAACCCTCGTCGCCTTTCGGGCGGAGGGGCAATCCATGAATCCGACCATTCGGCACGGTGAAATTATTATCTGCGATATGTCAAAGAACAATGTCCGGTCGGATCTTGTCTATGCATTCCGCATGTCAGGCGAAATGAGAGTGAAGCGGTTCCGTCTGGGCGTTCGGCATCTTCTTGCCTTCTCGGATAATCGAGATTTTGATCCGGAAATGCTGGACGTAAAAGAGATCGAGGACTTTGAAGTGATAGGCCAGGTGCTCCTGGTCTACGGTCGGCACGTCGCGTAGGCGCTGGTTTAGGAGGGGCGAATGACAACAATGATTCTCGCGGTAATCGCCGCGGTCCTCCTGTTCGGAGCTGCGGCAGTCGTCTCTGTGGTGCGCGGATTTCTGATCGCCCTGGGGATCGTCTCCGCCGCTATCGCCTTGGGTTTGGGAGTTCGAGCGCTGACCGGGTCGGACGCCGCGGCATTCCTGGTGCCCTCCGCGGCCCTTGTCGCGCTTGCCCTGTGGGCGAAGCGGCCGGGGACGACGACATCGACACCAGTAGCATCAGCCGAGTGGACGCCGGAGGAACAGCTGCGCCTCGCCCAAGGCACGACGCTTAAGGATCTCCAGGCTCGCTCAAAGCGGACCTGATGTCAGCCAGTCGGTCTAAAATTGACCGCCCAATCCGCGCATTTTCACGCATTCCGTCCAAAACCGATCCGGAAGCTGCGCTCGTTGAGACGATTTCTATTTCAATGGGTTAGGGACGATTTTTGGGTTCTATGACCGTCTAAAACTGATCACCCCCCTATACCTGCACCCGGAAGGCCGACCCGACGCCCAGCGCCTGGATCTTGTCCTCGATCAGCCGCTTGACCGACTGGTCCAGCGACCGTTGCACCTCGCGGATGCACACCGCCCGCAGCGGCGCCGC